>JAPSGR010000087.1 GCA_031177355.1 Candidatus Nitrosocosmicus sp.
AAAAACTGCAGCCTTCACAACAACAGCAAGAGCAAGAGCAAAAACTGCAGCCTTCACAACAACAACAGCAAGAGCAAGAGCAAAAACTACAGCCTTCACAACAGAATACTGCTACTAAATCCAGTTCTAGTTCAAAGGAAAAACACAAAATTGACAATTCTGAAAAATCGTCCAACAGCAATAGCAATACCGATCAAAAAGAAAAAAAACAAGAGTGATCAAATAGGATGTGTATAATTTGAAAGAATTGGTATTGTTGGATGAAAACGGAAAAAGATCTGATGGTAGAGGAATAGATGATCTACGTCCAATCAAAATTACTGTCGGTGTTGTAAAAAATGCAGACGGATCTGCTTATATAGAATTCGGAAAGAATAAAATTATTGTCGCTGTCTATGGACCACGGGAAGTCCATCCTAAACATATGGCACTCCCAGATAGATGTGTTCTTAGATGCAGATATCACATGTCTCCATTCTCGACAGATACGAGAAAGAATCCTGCTCCTTCTAGAAGAGAGGTAGAAATATCAAAAGTAATGCGAGAGTCTTTAGAACCCTCATTAATATTAAGTGACTATCCACGCGCAGTTATTGATGTATTTGTTGAAGTCATACAAGCTGATGGTGGATCTAGATGTGCTGGGATTAACGCAGCATCCGTAGCACTAGCAGATGCTGGAATTAATATGCGTGATTTGGTATCTGCCTGCGCTGCGGGAAGAATAGCAGATAAAATAGTACTTGACGTCAACGACTTGGAGGATAAAGAAGGAGATGCTGATATGCCTGTGGCATATTTGCCCAATTTAGAGCAAGTTACATTGCTTCAAGTAGATGGAAAGTTATCTACCGCTCAATTTAGTGAATGTTTGAATAAGGCGATCGATGGATGTAAATTGGTATATGAAATACAAAAAGATGCTCTAATGAAAAAATATTTTGGAAATGAATTGGAGGTAAAAGAAGAAGTATGAGCTCGTCAAAGCGTTCTACAATAATAGTAGAACAACTACGAAAACAACAAATGTTAGAAGCTTTGTCTAGGGGAAAAAGATTAGATGGTCGGAATTATGAGTCTTACCGAGACCTCAAAATTGAGATTGGCATAGTAGATAAGGCATCTGGTTCTGCAAAGGTAACCCTTGGAAACACCGAAGTTATAGCAGGCGTTAAAGTCGAAACAGGCGAACCATTCGAAGGGTTAGAACATAAAGGGGCTTTAATTATGTCTGCAGAAGTTTTGCCCACCGCTTCTGCACATGTTGAACCTGGACCCCCTGATGAAGATGCAATCGAATTGTCGAGAGTGGTAGATAGAGGAATTCGTGAATCTGAAATGCTAGATTTAGATAAATTAGTTTTGATCCCGGGAAAAATAGTCTATACTGTTTTTGTTGACTGTAGTATAATAAATAGTGATGGTAATTTACTAGATGCTACTTCTTATGCAGTAGTGGCAGCATTATCGACAAGTAAATTTCCAATTTTTGAAATTCAAGACGATAAAGTAGTAGATACAGGCAAAACTATGCCCCCACCCATAACTACTATTCCAATATCGATCACTGCAGTTAAAATTGGCGAAGCAGTACTGTTAGATCCCACAACAGAAGAAGAGGCATGTATGGACGCACGCATAACTATGACCACTCAATCTGATGGAAGCATAGTGGCAGTACAAAAGGGCTTTACCGGCCCCTTTACTGTTGATCAAATTATTAGTTACTCTGAAACAGCAAGAATTAAAGGGGAGGAAATACGCTCTAAAATAAAGGAGTTGAACTAAGTTAAAACGAAGAAAGGGCTCAACAGCACTAAAAGGTTTAGGTGTTAAATTTGGTGCCACTGTACGAAAAAGGTATGGTAAAGTCTATAGAACTTTAAAACAAAAAAGAAGATGTCCCAGCTGTACTTCACTAAAATTCCGAAGAATCGCTATTGGGATTTGGCAGTGTGGTAAATGCGAATATAAAGTAGCGGCAGGCGCATATGACGTAAATCTTGGAAAACTACAACTCTAAGATCCACATTTATTTTAATATTGATCATTATTCAGAGTTCGTCAAAGAAAGTTCTACTAATGTATTAACAAAGCAATTAAATTCTATCTTTATCGCGATAAAAGGTGATATAAAATCTACCCCTGATTTTGATACTTGTGTTACTGTTTCTATGGAAAATAACCGCATCATATTATCTGTATCTAGTAACAACATATCCAAATTTCGCGCAACTATTATATCACTTTTAAGATTGATTGATTTGTCATATTCTGTAATTCATATTGATAATTAACTTAATCACAACATAATTTTTATCTTAGTGTATATCTAGTTATTTTGTATTAACAATGAGTGAACAAGAGCTTCCTCCATGGCTAAGAGAGCAGCTTGCAAGGTTACAACAATTACAGCAAAACCTTCAAGCAATAATGATGCAAAAACAACAGGTTGAACTAGAGGTATCGGAGACCGAAAGAGCCTTGGAAGAATTAAAGAAAACTACTGCTGATGATACTGTATACAAGTTAGCAGGTCCACTACTGGTCAAATCTAACAGAGATAATTTGATAAAAGAATTAGAGGAGAAGAAAGAATTATCAAGCACAAGAACCGTTGTTTTAGGAAAACAGGAATCTAGAGTCAAAGAAAATCTTAAAGAAGTTGAAAATAAGATTAATCAAATGATGCACTTGGCTCAATCTGGTTCTTCACAGCCTGGTAATAAATTTAGCCCACCGCCATCATCATAAATAACCCCATATTTTTTCTTCTTATTAATATTAATTAAGACTATTTGTTTTTTTATTATAATATTGGCTATTAGAATTGTAGTAGATGAGAGAGAGAAAAATAGTCGTGTTCCTGATTTACTAAAACTCATGGGAGTTTATGTAGATTATAAACAATTAACAATTGGAGATTATATTGTATCATCTGAAACCATAATTGAAAGAAAAACTATACACGATCTAATTAATTCTGTCTATGACGGTCGCTTATTTGTGCAGTGTTCGGATTTAATAAAGCATTATTCTAGGCCCGTAATTATTATCGAAGGAAATTTAACAGATCTTGATACAAGAGAGGATTGTTCGTCTGATTCTAGATTGATTATAGATAAACTGCGCATTGCCTATGAAACCTTAATTAAGGTGGCGCTTGATTTTCGATTACCAATATTATACACTAGTTCAGTTTTTTATACCGCTGAACTATTAGTTTTATTAGCTTCTAACCAATTTAAAAACAAAAATGAAGGACCACTACTAAAAAAGATAAAAAAATCAAATCCATTTGTTCTTCAACAATTATATGTTCTCACTTCTTTACCAGGAATAGGCTCTAAAGTAGCAACCAGATTGTTAGAAAAATTTCATTCTCCTAGAAATGTTTTGAATGCTTCGATAGCAGAACTTGCCAGAGTACCTGGTATTGGTAATATGAGAGCAGAAAAAATTAGAAAAATTTTGGATACATCAGTTTCCCCTGAAGTGAATGTCTATACTCAAAGGAAACTATTAGTAGAAAATTCTGATGAAGAAGAGAATGGTTCCAATGATTTTTTTAACCATGCTGCTGAGACTTCTTGATTAACCGGTCATTCTCAACCTCTATCTCATTTCTCACTAATTGCCTGATTTTTCAAATATTGATATTATTTTATCGTTCACCTCAGTATTTCCTATAGTAATTCTCATTGCACCTTGGTAATTTCCAAAGTTCCCGAAATTCTTAATCAAAATCTTTTCACTCATCATTGAATTCTTTATTTTATCAAAATGATCGAAGGTTTGGATGAAAAAGAAGTTTGAATGTGATTCAAAAATTTTGATCTGGTTCATTTTATTTAATCTCTCAAAAATTTTTGATCTTTCCTTTTTTATTATTTGTATACTTCTTTTTACTTTGTGGATATTTACAAGGACCTCTATTGCCAATTGCATTGAAAAACTACTCAAAGGATATGGTAATTGAATATATTGATTAAATGTATCTGCCAATTCTTCATTGGTCAATAGGTAGCCTATTCGGGCCCCGGCCAAACCAAAAGCTTTTGAAAATGTTCTCATTACAATAACGTTATTGTATTTCGTTACTGTATTTGATAAATTATATTCAGCAAATTCGACATAAGCTTCGTCTATTATTATTAACTTATCTTTCAGAGACTCGATTATATTTAATATTTCATCCAGTTTAAATTGATTTCCTGTAGGATTATTTGGAGATGCTATGTATATTATATCGTATTCTTTTGCCTTTTTGATAAAAAGTTCAACATCAAAAGAATTGTCTAAATTAGATAGGTCAATTTGTTTCGTTGGTATTTTATACAGATTACATCTATCTGTGAAATATGAAAAAGTAGGATTTAATGTTATAATACTTCTTCCTTTACCTATTGTTGATAATAATAAATCCATTATTTGATCAGAGCCGCTACCGACTCCAATATTCCTTATACTTAAATCTGTATAATCTGCCAGTTTTTTGAATAGTTCTTCAAATTGCTTTATGGGATATTCTCTAAGATCATTTTCACGAAGGGATTTCAGGGCTATTGCTTTAATGAATCTCTTTTCTAATACTATGTTTTCATTGGAATCTAATTTATGAAAATCATAAACTTTATCTGGCCTTTTATAGGGTTTGTGTGATTTAATGTATCCAAGCTCTTTGTCTAGCCAATCCAATGTTATTTTATCATCCTTCCCTTTACTGCTTCATAATGATTAACTAGTCCTTCAGTAGACGTGATTTCTTTCATGATTAGAGAAACTTTCTTAAGGGCAGCTTTGTTCATTTCTATCATATTTACCAATTTTATGAAATCTAAAACAGATAATGCTGACCTGGATTTAGCAAATCTATAAGTTGGTAAAACGTGATTGGAACCAAGACAATAATCGCTTACAGACGAGGGAGTATACTTGCCGATCAATATTAAACCTGCATTGCGGATCTCTTTGATTATTTTTTTATCATACTTTGAGAATATTTCTAAGTGCTCCGGTGCAAACTCATTAATAAATCCTGTTATTTCTTCATCGCTTTGACATAGTGCGATAAATCCGTTTTCATTTATACTTTTCTCTACGAATTCCTTTCTGGCTATATTGGTTCCCCTGATTATTGTGTCCAGTTCCTCAGAAATTTTAACAGCCATAGTTTTTGATTTCGTTACTACTCCACAAAGTGTGTCTTCACTATGTTCTGCTTGTGAGATTAAATCTAGTGCAATATAGTATGGATTTGACTTTTCATCAGCATATACCAGCAATTCAGTTGGACCTGCTATCATATCTATGGAAACATCTTTTGATACAATGGACTTTGCAACAGAAACATATACTCCGCCCGGTCCAACAATTTTATCCACTCTTTTTATAGTCTTTGTACCATAT
>JAPSGR010000113.1 GCA_031177355.1 Candidatus Nitrosocosmicus sp.
GAGCTGCATCATCGCATCATGGTTCTTTTTTGGTATTTTATAGACGAAGTGGGCAACCTCACTTCCTATCTTTTGCTCTATATCCGTTCTATTGGATTCACTCATGAATATCATTATCTAATCTAGTTTATTAGCATCTAAGGGGAAAAAAAGTATAGTTAGTTTACAACTAGATTGTGAAAGACAGACTGCAGACTATAGACGAAAACCATGGAGATGTCACCCACAAACTTTATCTGCTTCCATTATTAGTCTAGTTATTTTTAATCATTGAGCATACTGTGTTCTACTTTCATACACCTGTTATAGATGACATCCATACCATTTTCTTTTGCCTTTCTCTCAGCATCCTCATTGTATATTCCAGACTGCATCCAAATTACTTTTATTCCTTTTTTCTTTATGGCATCATCTACCACCGGGGGAACATCTTCTGACCTCCTAAATACATCTACTATGTCTACGTCATCGGGTATCTCAGAAACACTGGCATAAGACTTCCTCCCAAGGACTTCTGTTGTGGTAGGATTCACTGGAATTACATTATATCCATTCTCCATAAGATATTTTGGTACAAAGTTTGCAGGCTTTCCGTCGGTATTTGACATTCCTACTACTGCCACATTTTTCATTCTCAATATCTCTCGTATTTCTGATGGTGAGTGTGAATCAGTGCTCATCATTGCTATAATGACTTACAAGCAATTAAGCCTGTCTGATGGGTCGTCGTCTATAAAACACGATATAGTCAGAATTGCTGCAACCCTCTAAAAATCTTGCTTAAATACGACTATATGATTTCTGTAACAGAGGATTTGACTATACCAGAAATAGACCAAATATCCATTACAATTCTTATGGATAACTCCACTGATTTATTATTGACAAACTCTGAACATGCTATCAGACCTACATTTGTAAGAAATGGAAAAGTAGCACTTCCACCACCAGTCGCAGAGCATGGATTCTCTGCTTTAATTACTATTCCTAAATTTGAACAAGGTACTGGCAATTCATTTCTATTTGATGCAGGAGTAAGTGAAAATGGTGTAATTCATAATGCAGACATCTTTCTCATAGATCTCAGTAAAATTGATGGAATTATTCTAAGTCATGGGCACTTTGACCATTTTGCAGGTCTTGTTAATATTATAAAAAGAATCTCATCCTCTAGAAAGGCCAGCACTGATAATATTGATGTTTTTACACATCCTGACGCCTTTCTAAGGAGATGGGAAATTTTCCCTGATGGAAAAAGAGTAAAATTTCCAATCCTTGATGAACAACAACTTCAACAACTGGGAGCGAGAATACATAAAAGTACTGGTGTTAGATATCTACCCAGCAAAGAATCCCCTTTGCTAACAATAACTGGAGAAATTCCCAGGGAAACAAGTTTTGAAAAAGGGTTTCCATATCAATATACTGAAGATTCAAAGAGTGAAAAAAATCTCATACCAGACCCCTTAATCAGAGACGACCAAGCAATAGTTGTAAATATCTCAGACAAGGGACTAGTAATATTGACCGGTTGTAGTCATGCAGGGGTTATAAATACCATAAATTATGCCAAAAAAATAACTGGAATTAATAGGATTCATGCTATTATAGGAGGTTTCCATCTTCCAGCTGATGGTGGGATTTATGAAGCTGCAATTGAACCTACTTTGAAAGAGTTCCAAAGAGTACAACCTGACTATCTAATACCCTGTCATTGTACAGGATGGAAAGCAACTAACAGAATCATTGAAATTATGCCTGAGAGATTCATACAGAGTGGCGTAGGTACTACTTTTAAATTTAGCAGTTAAGGGTTGAATAATAAAGATTTTCCATTACATGTCATCTGAAAAATATTGCTAGTATACTTTGCAGCACTCAGCAAACATTAAGCTTAACTAATCTTGTTTCCCTAAACTCTCATGTATGGGTGAAATATTTGCAATGTCCTAATTGTTCAGAAAAGATGCAATTGATGCAAAAGTATGAGGCTGAAATTGACTATTGTCCGCGGTGTAAAGGTGTATGGTTAGACAGAGGCGAAATAGACAAAATAGCGAGTGTTCAAAATAGATATGAAGATGCACATTACCAGAAATATCATTACGGGAGAAGAGAATATGATGAGGACGATTACGATGATTATTATAACAGGCGTAGAAGGAATGGTGGTTTTCTTGACAATCTATTTGATTTTGACTAACTAAAATGATAGTTAGTTAATACTTTTTGCAGGATGTGAAAATGCTGTCTGGATAATTACACGAGCAATAAACAAGCCTTAACTCATAGGCTATCTTTGGACG
>JAPSGR010000002.1 GCA_031177355.1 Candidatus Nitrosocosmicus sp.
ATGAAGCTAAGGATGGGTCGGTAGTTGTGGAAGATGAAGCTAAGGATGGGTCGGTAGTTGTGGAAGATGAAGCTAAGGATGGGTCGGTAGTTGTGGAAGATGAAGCTAAGGATGGGTCGGTAGTTGTTGTTAGCGGTGAGGATGAAGATCCTGAATCGCTGCTTTCACTATTGCTATCGCTTTCACCATTGCTATCCCCATTTTGAGCAAATGCATACTGTAAGAATGGTTGTGAAGAGGAATTGGAGAAGGAATACATTATACTAGATAATGTTGGAGAACTAACCATGGAAACAGATACTAAAAATATCAAGGAGAATAACATTGCGGATCTAATACACAATTTTTGAGTGATATTATTACCCTGCATATTTATGTTACAAGGGTTATTTCATTTTTGAATAATATCCGTTTAATAAATTTGTTATATATTAAACTTATATAAGAATTAAATACGCAGCTCTGAGCGCCTGTATACCGCTACCGCAATTTGATTATGATACCTCCTTAAGGCAAACAGGTGTGCGCTTAGTGAACACCTCTTGGCAATTATAACATTTAATATCATAGTATGAAGGTTTGTAGATATCATCAGAGGTAAAGATGTGTAGCCCGGTTACCTCTAAATTGTCATTGTTCTCATGGCATTTTGGACAGACTATTGAAGATAAATCATATTCAAAAGACATTTTCTTATCTAGCAAATAATTGATTGATATCGAATTCGTATAATGATAATAGAATTTAGTTATGATTTCCTGTACTATTAGAAATCCAAAGTGAATATTATCTAGTTAATCTACCTAACAATCTTAGCAAAAGTAACTCAATCTCTAGTAGTAGTCCTATTACGCATAACCCAACAATTATTTTCTCTCGAGTTGTAGATAATCTTGCATTGCATAGTGTTATATATTTTGTAGAAAATATTCTTTTGCATCATTTAGGCTTGGTGCTTCATCTAGGTTAGTTTAAAAAAACTCTCCTAGGTGAAAAATACTAATCAGTCCCGTTATACTTTTTCTAAACTAATTTAGATGACCAATATGCCATAGTGTATCAAAAAGAGGTATTTATTAACTGTATGGTAAGTCAGCTGAAAGTTCACTCAAAGAAGAGAGTGTTTCGCCTAAATCTTTGCCACCAGTAGTCCACACAATCAATGTTTGTGTATCGCCAGTTCCCTCTTGACCGCCTCTCAAGTCTTTAAAGTCATATGTATTATCTACTGTAATTCCTGCGGCAGTTATCTGTGAAATATATTCATCAATATCCTGTGTGGGAACCATTAGAATTCCAACTGTATCAATGTTGCTAGATGAACTAGAAGATGATATTACAGGTGACTGAATGTTATCTACAGTAACAGAACCAGTCATCGTTACACCTGGATCGCCCTCTGCTTCATAGTTAAATATCCCAGGATTAGTAAAAGTAAATGGCGGTGATGCTTGGCTATCAATTATTTCTCCGGTATTAAATACAGAATTACCACTAGCGTCTTTGACATCGACAGTGCGTTCATGTCCTACATCACCATTAAACCATTGTATGGTTGTACCAGTGTTAACAACAGCGTTTTCTGGCACAAAATGTTGGTCTAAGAAACGAGCTTCATTATCTTCGCCAGCATCATGATGACCTTCATTAGGAATAAGAATAACAACGTTTTGTATGTTGTTGCCTAATGTCATTGTCTTTGTATTAAAAATGCTTACCGCACTTATATTTGGCTGTACTTCTGCGCTTTCAGAAGAATTTGTTTGAGCAAATACACTGGTTAAAAAAATAAAAGAAGTTGGTCCCGATAAAACTAGGATACATGCAATAGATAAAAGTATATGAATATGTGAATTTTTATTATTAGATTCCATCGTTAAAAAATTAGAGCAGAGTTAAATAAAAGCTAATATCATCATTGAGAAAGAGAATCCTCTCGTAGTTTATTAGGACAAAATAATATTATTGGCCTCCATCCCCCTTATTCATGGAACTAAATACTTATAGAATGAAATTGAGATTAAAGGTGAGACGTTTAATATGCACTGCATTAAGGTGCCGCTGTTAATCAAACATGCGAATAATAATAATTGTTTTTGTATATCGACGAATTAAAAAACTTTGGTAATATGCGGAAACTGCACTATATCCTTTTCAACCTTTTAAATAACCATGTTCCTCTGTGTAAGTAACAAGTTTATTTGTTTAATATATAGAGTATATAACCTTTATATGACTTATGGTATTATGTTAATTAGCAACAAGAGAATAAATAGTGCCCAAGCTACTGGGATTATTATTTTTACTGTCTGGATAATGGTTAGCATGGTCCTCCTTTCTTATACGGTATATGGTCAGGTTTCTAACTCGTCTAATAATACTGCTACAAGCACAAATAAATCAGAACCGCTGCCCGTTCTCCTGATACATGGTTATATGTCTGATGCTTCGGTGTGGAAAAAGTGGGAAGATTTGCTAAAGAAGGACAACATTCCAGTGTTTCCAATTACATTCACCCAATCAGATGACAAATGTGGATCTGCTGCAGAGCACGCAAAAGAATTATCCAACCAAATCGGAGATATAAAGGACAAAACAGGTCAAAATAAGGTTAACATAGTGGGACACAGCAAGGGAGGCCTTGACGCTAGAGTGTATTTAGCCAATAATACACAAGATGTAGCAAATTTAATAATGATTGCAACTCCTAATGCGGGTTCGCCATTAGCAGAAAATAATGACATGTGTGCTCCGGCAGTCTACGACCTAAGGCCCGGCGCTCCGAGTACAGAGGTAGGACAAAACCAAAATACTAAATACTACACTATTGCTGGCGACTGGAAACCCGAATCAGGAAACTGTGACCTTTCCATGTTTTCTTTTGTCCAAAATGGAGGATATGACATACTTACAAAGCCTAATGATGGAATGGTTCCGTTATCAAGTGTAGAGTCGCTCAATTATTCAAAAAGCCTTGGTCACAGTAGCAGCTGCCATTCCAACCTATTAAGCGAGTACGAGTACGGATTAGCCAAAGAAATTCTAAAGGGAGGCACATAACTTTTTTTGAATCATGTCATTTATTATTCAGATGGTAATACATTATCAAAAATAGTTTTAAATGGAATATCTATCGCAAGTGCACCGGCCCCTGTGAGTGTACGGCACGACTATTTATAAGAAAGAAATTGCAGTTTAGAATACATCACGCTTTGCTAATAGAACATCTAGTTTATGCAGTTATCTTTTAGATTTTCTTGCGATGACGATTGGAAATGGCCAATCTTTCTTAACTTATCAGTGATTTCGTGTAATTTTCTTATCTTAGACTACTGCCAGAGTTATTACTGCCACATGAAGGTTGTATCAATACCTATCGCATATGAAGATATAGAATAACAGAAATCATGGTTCACCTAATTGTGATAGATTAAGAAATTCATAAGGTATTCTCTCTATATATATGAATTCATTCAGTAATTGCAAAATCATCTAACATTATCTCTTTGATCGCTTTGAAAACAACATTATTACTGATAAAATTCCAATTATTTACTCAATAACGAATTAAATAAAGAGATGATTGAATAAATATAGATGAATAGTTTCACACGTTCGCCTCTAGATTTCATGGTTTCACGCGAGGATTGGTGTAGATATGATTTATCGGATAACGCCATCTTAAAGGTTAAAGTGGTTTTAACAAAGGTTTACAAAAATAAGGGTCAATTAATGTGTGAAATTCATCCTATTCACGTAATTCTGACAAATGAAAGAGGAAATCCCGATTCAAAGAATTATTCTGCAGAAGAGCTTAAAGCCTCGATAATCAACAATATCCAGTTTTCTACTATAATTCAGGATTGGAATGAGTATGTTGTCGATGATGGAACAAGTATTAATATCCAGCCGCTTGTTTTAAGGATTGCAAAAACATCAAAATTTGATTCAAACGGATTTCCAAAATACATTTGCGAAATCCAAGGAAATATGAAGATGGACCCTCCCAGATCTTAAATGTAGTATCTTTCGTCTTTTTCACTTTTAATTTAGGTAAATATCCCTGAAAGTTATACAACCATTTAGACTAAAGAGGAAACAAATACAAATATTTTTAATGTTTCTTTCGTAATCTATCTTATTATTTTAGATCTCTTTTCATTACTTCGATAACACTTCCCAGTCGCCATTGTTTAGAATTCAATTTATTTATTTGGTCTCTATCTAACACACACACAGACATTCACCTCCGAGATCTCTTCATCACGCCGTGTTTGCCGGCCGACATTATATACAAAACGATATCTCAAATACTTAATAGCAGTACCATCTGATTTTAGAAGATGGACAAAGTAACATAGTAGAAAGATATCGTTCCTAAAGTCGGTTAAACGTTCATTAGCATGTATTAATTATACAGTTAAACTAGCTGGTTGAGATAAACTAGCGGAAACCATATTTGATAAATGTAGACGGGAGTTTCACTTTCCGTTGTTCAAGATTAAAGATAATACTCGTTTTTATCTAAACTATCAACTTGAATGCAAAAAACGAGTCATATCTCATCTACTTTATTTCATTCACGGGTTTATGGATAATGCTTTTATCTAAAAAAATAGTCTGTTAGTATCTCAATATAATTTCAATCAATGGAACTGATAAAAACGCACATTGTGCACTTTTTTTATTTTAACTTTTGTGTTTAACAATTATTACACAGTTAAAAGTATGTTTTGAAAGTCGTTTAAGAGATCTGTGTTTTCAAAAGAATAACTTAAGTATTGTTGCATTAGTGGCTTTTACTACAACCGGTTTAGTCGTAAACACATTGCAAACGTGTCTACAACAACAGTGAGCAATCGTAGTCTCCTTTATTGACCCCGCTTTATTACGGCTATAAAATAAAGCAGAAGATGAAAGTCTATAGTAGTTGTTAATACTTTAACTTAATTAAAAATGATTTAAAGAAATATTTTAATTACCAAAAGCTATTTTGAAAGAAAATGAATGTACAAAAGAATTATGCAAAATTTGCACGAGTCTGTGGTCTATATTTAGCATTATTGACTGGTTTAATATTTGCTACGAGTCTGATGATAGTCGATAATGGCAGCAAAGTACTAGCTCAGCAAGCAGAAGAACAGCAAAAGAATCAAACATCATCAGTGCCGCATAATGCAAAAGGACATGAATCTCATCAAGTCATTATATTTCAAAACTCTAATGATGGTATAAATTATTCAGGAACAGTGACTTTTAATCTTTCAAAACCTGCCGATGTCATATCTTTTGAAGAGGTCGCAGATGAGCAACAATCAACTAATGCAACCAAAAAGATTTGGGAAGTTGGAAATAAAAAATTCGTGCCAGAAACACTCCTAAAAAATGTAACGAGCGGATCTGTTAACTTTAATGGAAGCGGCATATTAGCACACAGTACTTTAAGTGATGTATATACAGGTACATTTACTCTGAATGATACAATCACAAGTAACCCATAATATTTTTATTGAATAGATTATCCTGCTTGATACATTTCAATTTACTCTACAGGCATGGTCGTCAAAGATGTAAGGGCATTTCCAACCCTTATTCTATTTCTTTTTTATTTACGCATATCATAACCAAAAACAACAGTTAGAATAAACTTGATACTGTGTGTTAGTAAACTACTTCTACTACTATTATAACGAATCAATACCCTTACAATGAATACATTACTAGTTAGCATTAACAGGTTGCCCTTACTACGTAAAAAAGATAAAAAGACATCCAAAAACGAGGAAAAGAACGACGTATCACCATTGGGGCGATATGCTACCACCTTTAGCATACGAAATAAAATCTAATATATAGTTTGGAGTGAATACATGATGTGGTTATATAGCCTTGTCTTACACATGACAATACCTGCAAATAACATCTTAACCATCCTTATAATCATCCATATCTAGAAATTTTACACACCTTGCACAGAACAAAAGTTAATGACGTGACCAGTCTTCTCTACCTAACTTTGCAATTCTTTTATCATCTTCATAGTCATATTAACATTCATAGAAAGAATGTTCTTAATATTTAAAGAAAATAATTGGAGTAACAGGATTCAGGAAAGACTACTAAATTATTTAATGTCAGTCAACATACTCTAGGTATTTCATTTTAATTTTGATTATTGTATGGACCTATGACTGTCTGGCATACTACTTAATTCAATACGATCCTCCTGTTAGTTTTAGAATTAAATTTCTATTTGATAGCTCTGCGATTATGCGGAATGGGTAGTTCCCGGTAATTTACAAGGAATTTTTTAGGGTTGATCTGTACTAATTACACAAAGATCTTATAATTATTTTAATAACAATGCGTTCATGTATGTCCATTGACACATATTGCAGTTTTTGTTGGATCAGTAAGAAGAGATAGAAAAGGAATTGCGGTAGCTAGATGGATCGAGACCAAACTAGAGGAAAGAAATCACAAAGTTTACTTTATAGATCCAATGGAACTAGACTTGCCATTACTTGATAGAATGTATAAAGAAATGGAAAATCCTTCTGAAAAACTTGTAGAACTAAGAGACAAAATCAAGAATGCAGAGGGATATATCCCAGTTACGCCAGAATATAACCGAAGTACATCAAGTGCATTGAAAAATACTCTTGATTATTTTTTGGAAGAATATTATTTCAAACCTTCAGCAATTGTTTCTTATTCTCCTGGTATGTTTGCAGGAATCAATGCCGCACAGCAATTAAGATTGATATTTGCAGAATTGGGTTCGCCATCAATACCTTCGTCATTTGCAATACCGATGGTACACAAGGTATTTGATGAGGAAGGAAATTTAATTGATAAATCATATGATAAAAGAGTAAACAAATTTCTTGATGAGTTTGAGTGGTATGTGAAAGCATTAACACATCAGAGATTAAAAGGTACTCCGTATTGAGTGACAGATACTCATAACTGTTCAATCGTTAAATAACACTTTAAGGTCATTCTGATATGACATCTAGTAATAATACCTATAGATGCAAGGAGTGTGATGCAATCTTCAACGATGAAAATGATTTTCTGGAACATAAAAATTACGCAAAATTTCGAAGGGAGGGATCCTGCTGGCAATAAGTAGGACAAAAGATTTAATTTAAAATAAAATGAAATTTCTCATGATCCTCTATAAACATACATCTAAAAATGCATGTTATTTTTGCACTTATCGTACTCCATTTGAGATAATTGTATAATAAGGAATATTTTCTATAAAAAAAAGAATAAACCCCTGAATACATGCAATGGGTTCAAATTCCGACCCTAACCATCAATCGGATCATCCTTTTATCTCCGATCACCGCGCTATCATATCTATATGTCAAAAATATGTAAATTTCAATATATGAGAATATTCTGAATGCCAAAATCTCATATTCTCGGTTATTGTTAACTATTTCTTTATAAATAACGTGAATGAATTTAATTACCTATATAAACAATTTTGTATATTATTTATAAATGACATCCGTAAAAACTGAAGTTGAAATTAATGCACCAATAGAAAAAGTTTTTGAATATTATACTAATCCAGACAACATACAAGATTCATGGCCACGAGATGTAGTAAAGGGATCAGAAAATGTATCTGGACAAAAAAGTGAAGAAGGCTCAGAAATGAAGGTAGAAGGAGAATATATGGGTAAAAGAGATGAAATGCTTCTAGAGGTGACAGAAAAAGAACAGAATAAAAGATTAGTTACAAAGCAAACAGAAGGGCCTTTTCAGAGTTGGGAAAGCATACAAGAATTCCAAAGCAATGGAAATAACTCTACAAGAGTAACACATACTATAAACTATGAATTACCTACAACAGGAAAGGTTGCAAACTTTTTGACTGGAAGCCAAGCAGACGATAAAATAAGACAAGGAATAGAACAAGCAGCTCAAACAGTAAAACAAAAATTAGAGCAAAGTTAACACACCTATCTTTATTTTTATATAAAATTTATTTTACTAATAATTTCTCGGGGTTCACTTTTTTTGATTCATTAATGCTATATAATTAATTGGAAATCGCACTGTTGTCTACACACTTTGATAGTCCGAAACCTCGTTATTTCTGTCTCCAGTCATGAAATCCACTATAGTCAACAATTATAAATTGTTGATAATTATATGAAGTTTAAGTCACCTTAAATGTCTAGAAAAAGGTATCAATTAAGTCTTTGAATTTTAATTAAACCCAATAAGCAATTAATTTAAATTTGTTAACAGATATTAATCAATTTCTGTCTCCTATCAAATAGTGGATCCATTTACTACTTTTAAGATGAAACCGGCAAAACAAAAACACGATAACTTGAGTATTGAAAGTTGGGATCTAAACCCCTCAGATATTCAACCAAAGAAAAAGCTTGAAAACGAAATAAACTCTATTTCGGAAAATCTATCCAATTTACAGTATAAATTATTTGCCGAAAGTAAAAAATCATTACTGGTTATACTACAAGGTGTTGATGCTTCTGGTAAAGATGGTACAATTAAGCATGTTATGAAAGCATTAAACCCCCAAAACTCTTATGTGAAATCTTTCAAAATTCCAAATGATGAAGAATTATCTCATGATTACCTTTGGCGAATCCATGGCTCAATCCCTGTAAAAGGACAAATTTGCATTTTTAACCGCTCTCATTATGAGGATCTCACAGAACCGATTATTAATGGGTTGATATCTCGAAAGATACTCAAACAAAGATACAGACAAATCAATGATTTCGAAAGATATTTATCAGAAAATAATATTATGATCATAAAGCTGTTCTTATATATTAGTAAATCCGAACAGAAAAAGAGATTGCTCGAGAGAATTCATGATCCAAATAAACAATGGAAAATTTCAGAAGGGGACTTAATAGCCCACAAAAAGTGGGAACAATATATGACTACATATATTGATATATTTAATCACACTAATAAAAAGTGGGCACCCTGGTTTATAATTCCTGCTAATATCAAATACTTTCGGAACTGGGCGGTTTCAAAAATCATATTAAAGGCCTTAGAAGATATAAAGCCTGAATTCCCTAGACTAAAACTTGACCCCCACGTATTCAAATTAGACTGAATGGGAATCATTGATAAATCGGAATTTTCAATTGTCAATTTATAGCCAAAAAAGTGATATAGATAAAAAAATTCTATTTATGTAATCAGCCAATCTTTCCAAATTTTCTATTTTAATAGAGGTCTCCTTTCTATGTATTTATTATCAATCTGGTCACAAATTTCAAAATATTTTAAAGCGACTCAGCCGTACTCAGAATAGTGTAAACATTTCAGTGTTCGATTGATTTACTTATACTACCTTTATCATTCATCTTATCAAGCAGGTCCGAAGATATGATAAGTTTTTCTATTGTTTTGGTGTGTGCTGCAACTTATTTACCATTTGCAACAGCTTTAACAATCACAAAAACGAGATTATTGATATCTTAAGGTAGTAAGTTCAAGACACTCGCAGTATCAATTTGAGTTTTTTATTATCTTATATTAATGCATGACACTAATTTCTATTGGAATTTTTAAACTTAGCATATCGATTTTACCAACAAAACGTATAGGCCAATATGAGTTATTGGGACTTCAGAGAAGCCATATCTATTGTGAAACGATACTTTACGTCGCCTCGGGCAAGTCTTTCATAAGCTTCATTGACCTTCTGTATTGGAATAACTTCTACGTCGGCTGTGATATTATGTTTACTACAAAAATCGAGCATCTCTTGAGTCTCGGCAATGCCGCCTATCAGAGAACCAGATAGATTACGGCGATTAAATAATAGTGCCATAGCTGATACAGCATGAGGTCTATCAGGAGCACCTACAAGAGTGAGAGTTCCATCAGGTCGAAGTAATTGCAATAAGGCGTTTACGTCATGCTCAGCTGAAACGGTGTCGATTATGAAATCGAAGGTAGATGCATGTCTTTTCATGTCCTCATTATTTTGAGAAACAACTACCTCATCTGCCCCGAGGCGGTGCGCGTCAACCTTTTTGTTGAGCGAAGTGGTAAAGACCACTACATGTGCCTCTAATGCATGTGCAAACTTTACAGCCATATGTCCGAGGCCTCCCAGTCCCACAACTCCTACCTTTCTACCCTTTGTAACGCCCCAGTGGCGCATTGGGGAATATGTCGTTATCCCGGCACATAAAAGTGGAGCAGCTGCAGCAAGATCTAGGTTAGAGGGAACTCTTAATACAAAGTGTTCTTTTACGACAATGCTGTCTGAGTAGCCACCATAGGTAACTCCACCTAGGTGTGCGTCTGGTGAGTTATAGGTTAAAGTCATTTGAGAACAGAACTGTTCAAGGCCGGCCTGACAGTGAGGACAGTTACCATCAGAGTCTACTAAACAACCTACTGCAGCAAGGTCACCAGGTTTAAACTTGGTAACTTGTGATCCCACATTGGTAACACGACCAATAATCTCATGACCAGGAACACATGGATAAACAGTAGGCATAGCACTCCACTCATTTCGGACTTGATGTAGATCAGAATGACAAATGCCACAGAAAAGGATATCGATCTTGATATCATTATCACCTGGCTCACGTCGAGAAATACTGGTTGGAACAAGCAGAGATGTGGGACCCATTGCTGAATAAGCCTTTGATTCATATTGTCCCCGGGACTGTGATGTAAATTGATTAGTTGACATGATATTATGAGAGAAGCATTATTATAAATGAATTAGTAAGTCGACTCATTAGATATTCTTTTATATAGCCTATATTTCAAAAAATGAAAAATATATCTATTCCATAAATTCTACCTATTTTCATTTTAGTTTGCCATTACCATAAGTTTATAGAATCATTAAAGAAACAATGTAAATATAAATTATTTAATAAATCCCCTGCAGTGCCCCGGTATCTGCCGAACCTTATTCGATAAGGTAAAATAAAATGACCAAGGTTAATGATTATTTTAATTATTACTATAATGAGAACTCTAGAACAGTAATAAACCAATGTACGAGAAAAATTCATTTATAACTTTTCTACATTGTATGTATTGTAAAATCAAATACCGCAATCAGAATTGAGTATATATGGAAAAATGCTATCATATCTGATTTCACCATGACAAACATGTTGATTCATTCAACCTAATTACATTTTAAAAGATAGGGCAAAAAAGTTATAATTGCTGTAAGCCATTCCGTCATTGTAAAACATATTCACCTCAAGGGAAGACAAAGAATGCATATTTTTGACTAATCCAACTAATACTTTTAAGAATGTAATTTATATGGAATATGTGATGATTTGACAATCAAATTTAGGGAACAGTTCAGTTCATAATATAATGTAGGAGGCAATTAAATAGAATAGGGCTTTGCGATTGACAAAAAAAGGCATTGATGCTTTAGGAGATTAACTCCTTTTACCATTCCCATAAATTTAATATTCAGACAATTCGTTATTGCGTTATATCTCATAAATATGATTAGATAATTATGACTAAAAAATTTTGATGCAGAGAATTTAAGGAACAGTATAAAGTAAACGAATTATACATGACACCGATATTTATACGCATTCAACAGATGACAATGATAGGATCATTTTATGTTTGAAGATAATATTACCGCCTGATTCTTAGTGTTTTGTACACACGCGGTAAAATCTTAGTCAATCACCATGAGTTAACAGGTAATGGTAAGTAGTAGTAGTAGTAGTAGTAGTAGTAGTAGTAGTAGTAGTAGTAGTAGTAGTATCAGCGTCGTTACCACAATAAATTTAGCGGATACCAAGTAGCAGCATTTTTTCAGTAGCAATACAAAATTAACAATGACCGACAATTATTTAACAAGGGTGATAGGAGAATGACCAATTCATAGATTTTACCATTTATTACAAATGTCCATAATTTACAGAAACAAATGATTTGATGATGAAAATACTATCTGGTAATATTATAATATGAAAAACAAGATTACTCATCTTGAATATAATAAATAAAAGCAATAGCAATTGACTACAATTGGTTTTCAAAACACAGAGTTTATGACTGTCAATAATCATGATACAGAGTATTCATAAGTAAACATGAGAATGTTGAATAGAATTGACAAGAAATGAAATTCAAGTTAACCATTGTACTTTTAGCGTTAATAATGGTCAAATTATCATGAAAGATTTCGATGATATGTCTGTAGAAGAAAGAGAAGAAATGCTTGAACAGATAAGAAATCTTCCAGTAGAATCCATAGATCCGTTTGATTTGTTTACGCAGTCATTTAATGAGCTTTCTAATAACTGGTCCACTGCTTTGAAAGAATTAGATACCATTTATATGGATTTTGAGAAGGACAGCGGTGCAAACCTGCTTGATAAGTTCGATAAAAATAATAGTATAGGATCTAGAATTAAAGGAAGATTATAATATGTTTTACCCAAGATAATATAACCCCTTTTCTATCATGCTTCTATTATAGATAATAATTCATAATAAAAATAAATGAGAAGCCGCCATCCGTAAAGACTCAACATGTGGATTATAAAGTCGATTATAACTACAATATTGATTCCAATTTTAAATACACTGTCTTTGATTAATTTAGTGACTCAGAAATCTCTTTACACAGAGCAACTTCATATTTATAGTGTTAAATAATGCTTTGACTGTAGGTAAAAAATAATTCTCAACTCTAAAGTAATAAATTTTTTACAAAATAATTGTCC
The DNA here is from genome assembly GCA_031177355.1 of Candidatus Nitrosocosmicus sp. GTDB lineage: Archaea > Thermoproteota > Nitrososphaeria > Nitrososphaerales > Nitrososphaeraceae > Nitrosocosmicus. Next base: position 12,750 of record JAPSGR010000002.1, read on the forward strand.
ATCTTAACAGACAACAAATGCTTTTCTGAGATTAATTAATATAGAATAAAATAACAATTAGATATTTTGATATTATAAAGACTTCACTCCTTTGAAAAGAATCGTTTGTTGTTTGTTTCGTTGTTGGATATACCCAAGGCACTACAGAGAGCCATTCATTCCAATAGAAAATTTCATAATTTTGAAAAATCATTTGTTGGTCCTAAAAAAAGTTTTATAAATGAATCAGTCAATTACCTTCTACCAAGATTATCTCTGTGTCAAACTACTCGGCGTATTTTTGAAATCTTTTTTTTGGCATAGTCTTGAACTCTCCCGTATAACAGACCTGTTATCAAGCCTAAAATGGCACCGATAACTATCGTAAATGGTAATACGTATGACAAGGAATTTAGGAAAACGGGAAGTATGTCAACCAAAGTGGTAAATTCCGATTTTGCAAGATCTAAAGGCATCAAATTGTCGCCCAGAGTTAGAGGTAATAAAGGATATCCAATCAAGTAGAATAATGACCCAGTAATAGTTCCAGCATATACCATTATCTTTTTCGGGTTTGGTTTATTCTTAAAAAATTGCAACTTATTATAAACCAGCATATCTATGACAATGAATGGTATTGCGGAGACTAAATAATATGGCAAAAAGACTGAAAGTTCCCTTGATGGTAAGATATTTGAAAAGGATATTAGTAAAATCAATCCAACTCCAACTAGACTTACATACCCAAATTTTTTAATTGTATTAATGGTAACCAAAACCATTAAGGAATTAATCACCGGAAGAAAGATTAATGCTATGGATGATTCTAGTAGTGGGTGGAGATTAAAATTGAATTCCTCGCCATTAGAAATTGGCAACGCGAAAATATATACATAAGAAATTAAGTTAAGCCATAGTGCAATTAATCCAATTACGAGGAACATATGGTTAATTGTATATGATAGTTGGTCTTTAGGCAACGAATTGACTCGTATTAGTCCGATTACCGTACCAATTGAATTAATAATCATACCCGTTATTAGCATTAAATGAGTGGGACTAAGAAATCCATCAACTCCAAATAATTCATGCCAAACAAAATCACTGGGTCCTGAAATAATAGACAGCATCGACCCTATAATGATCATCTTAAAGCAGGAGTAGATAGGGTCCTTTTTTATTTCATTATGCCTTGCCACAAGATAAACTGAGGCCAAAGCAGAAATTGAAAGAAGGAAAATTCCGAAATATAATACTGTGTGAGAGGGAGTGAAAAAAGTCTCTGGTTTTAGTAACAAATGAGATGTTACATCCCAATTGCCACCGAAAATCTGTAAAATGGAGCCGAATGAGGCAATAGAAAGCAGAATAATACAAAAATTTAGGATCTGTCTGTTAATCATATGGCTCGCATACATATATCTTTTTTATCAAGTTAACACATATAAATACTACTGACCAGTCAGTCAAATTTCCGGATATTAGAAATTAGATTTGAATAGAGAAGATGGTATAATTATAGATATTTCATTGAACCATCGAAATACATTTGACAACAAGTTGTAATTGTAAACTCAAAATGTATTGTTCATAAATTTTATTTTTCAGTCTAAAGGCGCTTTGGATTTACTTTAATAAAATTGTAATAATCATCATGGATATGGCCCGTAAAAACCCAGTATATCTCGAAACTAAAGACTATAATTTAGATCTCATAGTCTCGTTTAAATGAGGGTACAAAATCGATTATGTCGTCGTATTTTCTCACAAATTCATTACCCTTAGGAGTAGCCAAGAATCGTTGTTGTTTTTCGTCAAATATCAGCAAGTCTAAACGTACGAGATCAGCCAAATAAAGATTGAGACGTCTATACGAGCTATAGTAGCTTAACTTATTTTTGGTTTGGTATTTACCAATACAACTCTTCACAATCAAATAAAAGATCTGACATTTATCACGATATTTTGTTTTACCTCTTTCTCTTCCCTCGACCAGCAACCGAATCTCAAGTTACATAGACAATATATCCAAATTAAGCAATGTATAAAAAAAAATGTACTTTTTAGTAAAAAATATTCTTATATATGTTAGATGATTTTTGAGCAGTTGCGAGCATCCATATATAAATAAATTATTAAATTTGCTATAGCAATGCTCTTTGCAACCGATCCTAAGATATATGACGAAAATTGAAGGATGAAGGAATAGAGTGTACCATCATAGGCTACTAAATAAGTATTTTGAATTGTTCGCTAAATCCTAATAATATCATTAGAAAGTTAAGGTTTGACGCTAAAATAGACAGGTCCTCCCTACAAATTAAAGAAAAAGTATGCTAGGCTAATAAGTACGTTCTATATATACAAAAAAAGAATGATTTAATATTAATTAATTCTGAAAATAATTTTGGAGAGATTCCTCATCTTTGAAAAGGGTAGAGAAAGGCCTACTTGATTTTTTCCTTTACTCTTCTATCTTTGACTAGCCAGTATGTGACTAATATGATTCCAAATATTGGAAACGATGAGATGAACAAATATGGAAAAACTGCTAGTAAAGTGGATGGTTCGAAAATGTTCAATGATATATTAACAAAATACTGCTATTTAATTTGTAATTAATTAAGCTCTATGATATTTCTAGTGCCATCAAATTGGCATCTTCACCATCCCTATAATAGGATCTCAAAATGGATTTAGTTTGAAACCCTAGTTTTTGATAAAGAGAAATTGCTGCAACATTACTAGTTCTAACTTCAAGGTATATTTCGTCACCTTTCCGAGCAGATACGCCATTAATCCCCTCTATCATTAGAGCCTCTCCTATCTTTTTTCCTCTGTGTTCCTCAAGCAAGGCTATCGACACCACGTGTCCTTTCTTGACGAATCCTAATTTTCTAAAATTTGAAAAACCATATTCTAATTTGCACATAATATATCCAACTACAACATTGTCTATTTCTGCGATTATAAAGGCCTCTGGAATTTCGCGTAACAAAGACTCAAAAAAGTATTCGGTATAATGTTCAGGCAATGTTTTCAGATTTATATCGATAACAGAGTGTAAGTCTTCATATGTACATCTTCGTATACTGTATCCGTTAACTCTCCTTAATGCGATCTGCAAACACTATATAATATTTGGAACAAAATATTTAAATTTATCAAAGTATCAAAATGCCTGAAATTTAGTTCGAGTCAACACTTTACAGTTTAAATGCAATAATGATTAAGAATAATAAAATTAATGTATGCAAAGGATAGAAAAAGGGCGATACTGGTTACTTATCCTACTAAATTCGCTATGTCCGAAGCCGTTAGCCTTGCTGAATCTGCTGGTTACGAGGTTATAAGAATTATATCACAAAAAGATATCACTAGATCCAAGTTTGGCATCGGAAAGGGAAAGGCAGAAGAAGTTAAGCAACTCGTTTCAGATTTGAACGCAGATTTGATAATCTTTGATGAAATATTAAAACCAAGTCAGCAATACAATTTAGCAAGACTTTGCAAAGTAGATGTAGTAGACAGGGAGAAATTAATATTAGAGATATTTTTGGATCGAGCTACTACAAATGAGTCAAAGATCCAAGTAAAGTTGGCACAATTAAAATATGATATTGTCAGGGTAAAGGAAAAGACAAGGTTAGCAAAATTGGGTGAGCAACCCGGTTTTTATGGGCTTGGAAAATATGACGCAGACATTCGTTTGTTAGACATAAAGCGTCGCACTACATTATTAAAGAAAAAGCTAAAATCAGAGGAAAGGAAAAGAGCTCTTCATAGAGTCCAAAGACTAAGTAACAACCTACCATTGATTGCACTTACAGGTTACACCTCTGCGGGGAAAACAACATTGTTTAACTTGCTTGCTGATGAGAAGAAAGTTACTAGTGAAAGTGTTTTTACTACTTTAACAACCTACACGCGTTCGTTAATATTAAATGATAGAAAAGTCTTAATCTCTGACACTATCGGCTTTATTAGCAGATTGCCCCCTTACATGATAGAGGCGTTCAAATCAACTTTATCTGAACTTAATTATGCCGATGTCATAATATTGGTTATTGATTTTAGCGAGGATATACATGCTATAGGAAAAAAACTAAAAAGTTCACTTGAAATTCTATCGAAACTAGAAATACCCCTTAACAAATGTATTTTAGTATTAAATAAGATAGACAGAGTAAAAAATAACGAAATTAATGACAAATTGAATGATTTAGATATAACTAAGAGCATGACTCAAGTCGTTTCTGTTTCTGCGGAATTTGGATATAACATACTAATGTTAAAAGAAATGATAATAGAAAGAATAAAACAGACATGAATACTTGACCTAATCATATCAATTTGGACTGATATAATATGATCGAAAAAGTTAAAGTGTATCCGATCATTTATAATGAAACGCTTGAATGACAAACAACGATTGTTTGAATTCGAATGGTATTTGAGGGATTTATTTTTTAGAGCAAACAACAGGTCTGGAGAATTTTATAAAATCTTTGAGATAAGAAATATCATCAAAACATTGAATGAAAATTATTTAAAATACAAAACGTGGAATATTAACGAAATAAGCGACACACTATCAAGTGTTTTGTCGATATTGCAAAAGAAGGGAGTATTAGTCGTAAGACCATCGCACGAAATTGTGGAACTGAATTCAAAACTGGATCGTAGGCAGTGTTCTAATTGCTATTATATTAATTGCTTGGGCAGTGATGAGCCAAAGGTATGCTTACGCTGTTCATCTGAAAAATTAGTCGAATTTCCACCACCAAAAAGCCGCACTGGTTAACACTTGATTAACTGAACACTTCTAATAGATTAATTAGGAGGAGTGTCCGATCTAATTTCAAGACAGGGGGTTATAATATGTCATTAACAAATCGAGTGCTAGGCCTAGAACCAATAGTGAACAAAGGTCTTGAATGGATAAATATCGATCAGCCAACAAGAGAGAAATTAGATACTCTTTCACAAAAGTATCCCCTTCATGAGTTAAACATAGAAGATTGTTTATCAAAGAATCAATTGCCGAAAATCGATCGATATGATGATCATGTATTTATAATCTTGCAATTCCCGACCACTCAAAAAGAAAAAACTTCCCCTAGATTTAGTCAACTCTCCTTATTTATAGGGCGTGATTTTTTAATCTCAATTCATCAAGGAGATCTTAAACCGTTAGCAGAGTTGTTTCAGGCTTGTAAGATTGACAATGAAAAAAATAAGAAAAATATTATGGGAAACTCGCCAGGATATTTGCTACATTCAATATTAGATGCGTTAGTCGACGACTTGCTACATATTTTGATGAAAGTAATTGGAAATTTGGATGATATTGAGGATGCGGTATTTGACGATAAGGTTGCAATTGCAAAAGAGATTTCAATACTGAGGAGAGAAATAACCACTCTACGTAGAATAGTTGTACCTTTAAAGAGGATCATTGTGGAAATTACTTCTAGAGATGTAAGAAAATTTTCTACGAATGTCGAAGAGGAGGATTTGATTTCATACTTTAATGACATAAATGATCACGTATCTAAGGTATTGGAGGCATTAGATGAATCAAAAGAAACAATTGAAATCTATAAAGACACTGATCACATGTTAAGTAGTGAAAAGACAAATAAAATTCTGAGTTTTTTAACTATCCTGTTTACTTTATCGATCCCCGTAACAGTAGTCGGAACCTTTTATGGAATGAATATTGTTATTCCAGGTAGTGTCAATTTTAGCTATGAACTGAATGATTTTTTGCCGCTTGGAATAACACTCGGATTTTCTATAGGAGCAGTTATAATAATGCTATATTATTTTAGGAAACTAGGATGGATGAATAATCTTACAAAGTAAGGTTTTTTTTATCTAATAGAACCATCAATTTGAAATTAGCATATGCAAGTTCAATATATTTTTATAATACTGTTTATTGATCTAACTAATGCAAAACAAGTCAATTTTAGCAGCAGTTTTTACAGTTGTTGCAATCCTAATGAGCTTTGATTATGGCATTGCCATTGGACAAAATACTACATCTTTATATCCAAACAATACTGAAACCATACAAGAGTTCGAACAAATAGAGGGTAATAATACTCAAATTTTCGATAACGATACCAACATAAGCAATCCTTCGAATAATTTAGAAGATAGTCTCCAAATTAATCAAAACGAGAGCAATTAATAATCTTTTTTTTATTTAGAAATATATATTCTCTGTTCATTTATGCGTTAGCCATGATAAAATATTTTCGTTAACTTTCTCAGAAATTCTACTTAATTGGTCAGCTATTTTCGAAGATTCATTTGGGTCAAGCAGTTTCTGAATTATATCAAAAGCCCATATAGTTTGGGTTCTAGACGACAATAAACGATCCCCTTGCATTTTTTGCTCAAACATTTTTCTAATGGAGATATGAGAAAAGTTTTGCCCCGGAACAGCACCATGGACATGTAAGACATATGGACGAATTAATACAATTTCACCCACCATTAAAGACCTGATGTTAAAATTCTCCCATTTAAGATCAGTTAGTATAGAAGATGATTCGAGAGTGAATTCACCAATAAGACCATTTCCAGAAAGAGGTATCAAGAACTGTTCAGATTCATGATAATGAACCGTAGTTAATGCGCCGTTGACAAATTCAACGAAGTAAACTTCTTGATCTTTGCTGTCAGATTCACTAAAAATTTCCCTTATAATTACTTGACCGTCAAAGTAATAAGGATTAATTTTTTTATCAGGTGAAAAATAGAGATTTTTTCGAATCATATTTGTAATAAAGATGTCAAGAATTTAATCTATTAGTCTATATATATGAAGAAAGAAAAATCAGACTTTTGAAAGTAGTACCCATTTTAGTTGTGAGAGAAACTTGCCGGCCTTAATAATGATACTTATTGATTTTATTGGAATTTGAATCCATAGTATCGTTAAATTAAATTTCTTATTTATCACGTATTACCATTTCTGTATTATAATTACATCAACCTTCTGAGATTACCAAAAATTGCCCTTATCAGAACATGTTAATTCAGCACCGCATTTAAAGCACTTGAGATGACAGGTAGATATTTCACCCATTAAGGACCCACATCGGATACATTGTACTCTATATCTTTTAGCGTTGTTCTCATCGCTTGTTTCTTCGCCAGACAATTGAATACTAATAAAGGATGCAATCTGATTAATATTTTGGTATTAATCTATTATCGAATTCGCAAAAGGATTTGTCGCATCAAAGTACGAATATGAACAGTCGTCAAAGTAAATGCAGACATAAATAACGCTTGTATTCTTTACTTTTAATTAAAAAGACAAATATTGTCATATCCATTGGAACCAGTAAATTGATTACGTGAGTGAGATTAGGTTAATTTCATAATATACGAAGAAATTTGATGAATCTGTTTAGAACGCCAAGTAACTTTTACATATACTTGGATAAGGCTGTTTAATAGATTTTAAGTTCAAATTTTAAACCTAGTTGCTGCTAAATAGACCTTTATTTCATACTGACTCGGTAGCTACACTCTGAACATACATCCAGAGATATCAAAACTATATGTGATTTTTCATAATAGTATTTAGTTTTTCGTTCTATTAGTTTGTTGCACATATTACATTTGACATTTCTATAGAAATCATCTATCTCTATTGTCATACCATTCTTTAGGATATGTAATACTTGAATATTTAGCAATAGGTTAGATCTGTAATAATTCAAATGAAGAATGTACATATTAAAATATGGACCTGCACATGCCCTAATCCATAAATACCTTCTTTATATCTTGCGTAGATAAAACATTGCTTTGGAAACGCATCGGAATGAAAATCTAACAATATAATCAGTTACATTTTATATCATAACGTCATTATAGTATCAAAGAACCTATAGAGATAGTTTGTGATTTACCTTTTGAACCATGTGGTACATATCCTAGCGTTTGTATCAACTTATCGTATGAAATTTTCCTTACTCGTTCGCTTACCTATCATATCTAAACCCTGCTATAGGAATGAAAATCGTGAATATACTAGTCTGAACGATAAATCAAATATTTGGTGGAATTGATTTGTTTAAAAATTGGAATCGGATATATATATTAAGAAAAATTAATTAAATGAATGTGTAATGAGAGACACTGGTTAATTCTATAAAAGAAAAGAAAATTAAATTTCTGAAGTAAAGAGTAATTATCATTCGTCCGCGTAATATATCAATAAATATACGAAGATAGTTTTAAGAGAACCAGGCTGTGCACTTTGGTTTTTGCAAGGATTCTGTTACTGGTCAAATTCGGTTAATATCAAGCCAATCAACCTATTTTATGTCAGATAATCAAATTACCTGTCCTGAGCTTACTTGCTATATGAACCGTATGTAAGCAATAATTCTCGTCCGTGGAGGTACTATTCAAGGTTAAATTTAGTCCCTATATAGAGTGATCAATTCCAGAGAAAAAGTTAGAATCAATTTTAAAACATTTTGTTTTTTAACATTTCAAAAAGATTCATTTTATTATAAATTGTATAAAAACAATAACAATAAAACAAAAAATAGGGCTACTTCCGGTTTGTGCTACATCCTTTTAGTTAAGGAAATTAATACCTTCATAAACAAAATTATTGTCGTCATACTCTTATGGTTGATCTGCGTCATCGTTTCATAATAATATTCTATTTACGTTGTTCAAAGTTTTTGTTTCATCACTATCTAATTAAGACCTTCTTGATTGTCCATAACAATGGCTTTATACAAAATATTTGAAATTAACTTTGATTGTTAGACTTGATTACTGTTTAAATCTTGTTTCTTCAATCAAAGGAAAAGGATAATATTTAATTGAGATTATTAACGACATAGCTTTAATTATCCTTCCTTATAGTATGTATAAGAAAAGATGAGCCTGTCAAAAACAGATTATGATATTATTGTTGCTGGCGGTGGACTAGCAGGACTGATCGTAGCTTCTTCAGCAGCATACTATTCTAATCAGCGCTTAAAGATCCTAGTTATAGATAGGAACTCTATTGACATTCAAGGTAGAAAAACCATTTCAGGCTGGATATGTGGAGATGCAGTCGGAAAAAACACAGTAGATTACATGACTGAGAGAATTAAGATTTCCTGGGGTTTTCCCGAAATAGAACATCCGGTAAAAGGAGTAGTAGCATTTTCGCCTGATCATGAAACCAAAGTATTTTTTGATGGAGAAGGTTACCTACTTAATAGAAAAAAGCTTCCACAAAAACAGCTAAGAGAGGCCACTAAACTAGGAGTTGAAATAATGAGTAATGCAATAATTCGCCAATTAACTACTGATAACAATTATATTGTAGGTGTTGAAGGTGAAAATTCAAAGACTAGAGAGATTTTTAAAATAAGTGCAAAAGTAGTGGTTGACTGCACAGGAGTGACCTCAGTATTGAGGAGCAGCCTTCCAATTAAGTCCTATATTCAGAAAAGAATTGACAGAAATGACTTGGAATCCACTGGAAGGTACATTTATGACTTTGATACAGAAGGCAAAGAAGATAAAACGTATTTTGACCCAGATTATTGTATAATCCATTTGGACCAGAACCTCGCACCAGGAGGATATGGATGGGTATTCCCAAAAGGTAACACCAAAGTAAATATTGGATTAGGGGTGCAGCAAAAATTATTTGATAAATCAAATAAGGACTTTGGAAAAAAGAGAGATCTTAAAAAATTAATCGATGATTATGTTAGCGCGAATCCAGTAATAAACAATCCAAGATTGTCGAATGGGGAACAAGATCAGGGAAATGAATGGGGCACATGGCAAGTGTCAGTAAGAAGACAGAATGACTGTATGGTCGCAAATGGATATATGATGGTGGGTGACTCCGCCTGGATGCCAAAACCTCTTGATGCTGGAGGAATTGGTCCTGCAATAATTGCTGCTACAATAGCTGGAAAGGATTTGGTACAGGCGATTGAAGCCAATGATGTTTCAGAGAACGGTCTTTGGCAATATAATAAGAATTTCATTAATGAATACGGCTATAAAACCGCTGGCTTAGAGGTTTTCAGGCGAATGTTACAACAGCTTAGTAATGAGCAAATAAACTATGGAATGAAACACTTTTTATCAAAAATGGATATTGACAAGATAACTAATGGGGAACATCCTGAATTCAGCTCAGTCAGCAAAATTAGTATGATGATAAGAGGAGCATTAAATAAAAAACTAGCAGAAGATTTGAAATATACTGCAAATATGAATGAGCAACTAGTAACACATTACAGGAATTATCCTGATACACCAGATGACTTCCCAGACTGGTCAACAAAATTAAATGGCTATTTAACAGAGGCCTTTTCAAGATTCTCTTAATCTTGAAGTGGTAAAATTTATCTTAATAATCGGTCATAAATTTTAACTAATTTATGCTGGATGTAAAATTCAACTTTTAGAATGAAATTTGTTTAAGAAATCTTGGCGCCTATACTCTTCAGTCATAGTAATTCTTACATCTTCAATTATCCTTTTACCTACGTCTAGTTTTTTCCGGACCCCTGGAATTATATTATCATAGAACGAAAAGGGATAAATATAGTCGTAAAATGATTGCATAATAGTAAATAATGACAAGGAAGTATCAAAATCATTTTTCCTCAGATTGTCATAAATCATTCGTTTGATTTCACCAATGCAATCTAAAAGGCCAGTTAAATATGCATTTAGAGAAACATCCAAATCCAGGTGGTTACTAATAGAAGGTTTTTTTTCAAAAATTTCTTTAAGAATACAAGCCTCTACATACTCCTGTTCGGCCGGCCAGAGATAACGATCCAAATCTGAAACTGCATATTTCCTCAAATCTCTAATCAAATTATGAGCTTTATTTATCAGATCAGCTGCATCTGGGATATTGTTACTATGCAATAAGATAATGGCCTTGCTACAGAATGCAATGATTTCCCTATTCTCTTTAATTAATTTCTCTCTATTTGACTCAATTTGTTTTAAATGTGTTGAAAATTCGTTCAATGAATCTTGCATTCTTGTATAGTCCATGTCAAAAGTCATATAGTGACTTCGAAGAAAGATTATAAATACTAGCCTGCTCCAAGGAAAAAATTTATTGCATTAGAATTAAAACCTGATTTAAATGACCAATATTCGAAGAAGCAGAGGATATAACTTTGAACACAGATTAGTAAAACAACTAAACAGTAAAGAATGGATCGCTAGGAGGTTAGGTGGTTCAAGTACTGGTCTACCGGATATCGTTGCAGTAAACAATAAAGATTCAGTTTTGTTATCAATTGAGGCTAAATCAGCTACAGGAAACAGTATCTATGTTCCACAGGATCAGATATTGCGATGTTATATGATAACAAAAATGTTTGAGGTATATAGAGAAAGGCATATTATATTGGCATTTAAATTTATGAGAATTAAGAGACAAGTAGTAGGTGGAGAAACTATATACGTTCCTCGAAAAACCAAAGAATATTATAAAATATTAAAATTTAAGAAGACTCCAAAAATATTTCCTATCATAAAGTGTAATTATGAAGGGGATACTTATGCCATTTATAACGCTAAAATCAAGAAGGTAAAATTGAAAAATTTTCATATCCCTCTTGGTCATGACTAAATTTTAAATGTAACATCAGATAGATAATCTGCATTGACTACTGTTTTGTGGAGGGAAGGATGGCTAAAGCCATTGTCCACCGAATCCTTACCAATAGATACATGTGCAATTTGTAAAAAGGGTTTTAAGAATCTAGATTTTATAACTTCATGCGAATTTTGCCTAGTTGGCTTATCACATCAGAGCTGTTGTAATGACCATATAACCAAAGATCATACTGAACAGTTGAATAACAAAATAAACAAACATAAGGAAAAAAGATTGCATTCATATCAATAAGTAAAAGTCTAACCAAGGATGTTTCTTAATAAAGGGTCTAATGTTGAATAGATTTATGAAAATAGAAGATAGCATCAAAAACATTAGAGGGTTTGAACCTATTTCTTCCAATCAGATGTACCAAATTGAAAACAAAGGAGAATCGGAATATTATATGAATAAAATTTTGATGATGGAAAATGCAGGGTCTAGAATTGCAGATTTTCTATTGTGCGAATTTGGAGACAAAATTCTAGACAAAAAAATAGTAGCAGTTTGCGGCAAAGGCAATAATGGCGGAGACGCTCTTGTTGCCATGCGTCATCTGTCGGGGTATATTTTATCAAAATGTTTACCTGATAAAAGATCATCACTATCAGTAAATCTTCTCTGTCGACCTAATGAGTTGAAGACTGCTGAAGCTGTTTCAAATTGGAAAATTACCGGAAAAATTAATTCTATTACTACCCTAACATTGGAATCAAATACTTTAGCGGAGATCGAAGAGAATATAAAAAAAGCAGACATAATTTTGGACGGGATATTTGGAACAGGAATAAAAGGAGTTATTAGTGAGCCTTTTTGTAGTATCATAAATTGCATTAATAATAGAAAAAATAATGCATATATCCTCTCAGTAGATATACCGTCTGGATTGAACCCGGACACAGGTGAAATAAAAGTTAGTACAATTTCAGCAGATGCTACTGTAACTTTTCACAGACTAAAACACGGGCATATAAAAGGAGCATCTGTAGTAGGAAAGATAGTAGTAAATAAAATAGGAATTCCATTTGAAACTGAAGAGGGAGTTGTCAAGCATTGTTGAAAGTGGAACAATTCTTGGTCGGAGAGATGGCTAACTTTACATATTTACTAATAGATGAAACAAATAGATCATGTATAATAGTAGATCCCTCATGGGATTTAGAAGTTATCTTTGATTATTTAAAGAAGAATTCACTTCAAACCAAATTCATCATTAATACCCATTCTCATTTTGATCACACTGTTGGAAATGAACAAATGGCAAAGGTTACACATGCAAAAATAATGCAGCACAAGAGTTCTCCACTACCTAAAGATATAGAATTAGAAGAAGGTGACCAGATTTCATTTGGCACTTCTAAAATTAATATTATCCATACACCTGGGCATTCAAAGGACAGCATTTGTTTGATTATAGATGATAAGATTATAATTACAGGAGATACTATTTTCGTAGGTAGTTGCGGACGTCTTGATCTGCCTGGCGGAAGCGCAAACGAAATGTACGATTCCATTTATGGCAAATTAATTAAACTAGATGACAAATTAGTCGTGTTACCAGGTCATCACTACGGATCTAAAAAGACTTCATTACTCCAGAATGAGAAGGAAACCAATTTCGTTTTCAAGTTCAAAAACAAGGAAGAGTTTCTTAGTTTTATGAAGACATGAAGAGGAGGAATATGTCAACCAGAGTGAAACCAGCAACTAATACCATGGTTTCAATAATCTAGATTTATTTTAGAAATAAGGTTTTATATTAATTAATTGATAGGTGTTTGGTGAAATACAATAATATTCATTGTATCAATTCGATCGAAGGTATTTATGGACTTGAATCTTTTAAATCGACAAAATCTGTCTTTATTTTTGTTATATCCTATACCGCTACCTCTACGATACCGGGTTTAACAGTAGCAGGAGCTAATACAGATTTAATCAAATATACACCACCGGCAGATGCAGAATATATTCACTATGGGATGTGTAAGTCTATAAATAACATTCCAGCCACGCCTGACGGCAAACCCACACCAGCCATAATTACAAAGACCGCATTGGACATTTCAAATATTCCTATATGTGTAGTTGATTCAGGCTCCGAAATCAAACCCATTTTACCTTATCTAAGTACGAATTCACCTATAGGTAAGAACATCCTTGACGAACCAGCGATAGGTTATCAAGAAACATTACAAAATTATGAAATGGGTAAGATAATAGGTAATCAAATGTCCAAAGTTAACGATACCATAATTTTAGGAGAAAGTGTTCCTGGAGGTACAACGACAGCATTAGGAGTAATGCAAGCATTAGGTATAGATGCATTTAACAAAGTTAGCAGTAGCATGCCCGACAATCCTACCAGATTGAAAAATAAGGTAATTGAAAAGGCAATGTTAAGATCCAATATAAAATTCGGAGATTGCTCAACCGATGCTTTTAGAGCCATATCCAAATTAGGTGATCCAATGATGCCTACGCTAGCTGGAATAACAGAGGGCGTAATTTCAAATGGCAAAAAGGTTATACTTGCAGGCGGAACTCAAATGTGTTGTATTTTAGCAATATTATATTCATTAAAAATCAACTTAAAGCAAAAGATATGCTTAGGTACAACTTCATATGTTTACAACGATGAACAGTCGGATATATGCGGCTTGATGAATCAAATTGACGAAGATTTGCCGATTTATTATATTGATTTGGGCTTAAAAAATTCAACAAAAAAAGGACTTAGAGCATATTCAGAAGGATTTGTAAAGGAGGGAGCAGGTGCTGGCGGTACTGCAATCGCTGCATTTCTAAATAAGGAAAATCTCACTCAAGATATATTCCTAGATAAACTAGATAATAATTACCTAACAACAATTGAAGAACCAAGTCTAATTTCTGTTGATAAAAAATAATATTAAATCAATACTATAAATACCAGAAATCGGGAATGAAAAAATTATGAAAGGAGTAGAGAAAATGAAAGGAATTGGCTTATTAGTAATAGCATTTGTATTTTTTTCTGTTTATATCTTCACCTTGTTTGCGACGGATTATGGTATGTTGCTTGTAAAGTTGACTGTGGCAATAATAGTAGGAGTAATTTGCTTTATTATCGGATGGATAGGGGTTACTCTAACGGTTAATGAAAAAGAACTATAGATTAGAGAGATTGCTAAATTCCATAGATCATCATTCTCTCATAATAAATAGATCGGTAACAGTCTGATAAATTCTGGGTGCCACATCCCTTACAACCTGTGTATGAGTAATTTGGTAATCATAATCGTCTTTTGAAAATAACCTTTTGATATTTTTTTCAGATTCTGAGACAACGTTCTTTTTAGTTTCGCTTTTAATGTGAGAAAAAAAATGTAAAAATCCACCAGAAGGTTTTAAACAAGGTACCGCGATGTCTAAGAATTCATGAGCCTTTTCAGGCAACGGTAATAAGATTCTATCAAATTTATTTTTATATTCTTGGGATTGAAGTATTTTTCTTGCATCACCATGTAGAGACACTATACGATCTTTTAATCCATTAAGATTAGTATTGAGGTTGCTCAGAATATGGGCATCCAAATTAGAATCAACGTTAAATATCTTTGATGATTTCTTTTTAGCCATAACTATTGAGAACGTACCTACTCCAGCAAACATATTTAACACTATATCATTCTTATCCACAATGTTTGCAATCCGAAGTCTTTCAGTAGACAATCTCGGAGAAAAATAAGAGGTAGCCACGTTGACCAAAAATTTGCAACCGAACTCCTTATAAACAGTAATATATTTTTCCTCGCCTGCGATATGTTCTACTTCACGTAGTCTATATTCACCAGAAACAGAATTACGCTGCATCAGTACAGTTTTCAAATTTTTAATATTCTTGAGCATAGTTTTTCCGATAACATATTTATTATGAACAACCAATTCAGGAATTTTTATTATAGCGATATCACCAATGATATCATAAGATGAGTACAGCATTTCCAGTTCGTTCTGCGGAAGTATTCCTCGGAGGAGGCTTTTTAAATATTTACTCATAAAGTTTGGTCTTTAACTTTCATTAATTCTTAATGTAATAATAATTTCCCTCTGTTTTTTGTTGTCTATCCAATCTACTACTTTCTTTGTTAACTCTAGGTCTACCTGTCGTTTCATCTCTTCTAAATGAAATTGAAAGTGATTTAAGAAATTCATTCATGCCAGTTTCTTTAGAGATAGGCGTCGTTCCGGCGCCTCTAATACCAGGCATACCCTCAAATATAATGAGTCTATCGGATACAAGATCGATTAATTGTATATCATGATCAATTATTAAAGCAGACTTTCCCTTAGACTTGATGAGTCTCTGTAGAAATTTGGCCAAGACTATTCTATCTTCAATATCCAAAAATGCAGAGGGTTCGTCTAAAGCGTAGATATCAGCTTCTCTTATCAACGATAACGATACTGCTACCTTTTGTAACTCACCGCCACTCAAGCCTTTTACGGACTTGTCATAGAGTTTCTTCAATCCTAACGGAGAGAACACCTGTTCTTCAACTAATGTTCCCTCAAACGGACCATTATTAACAGAATAAATAAGAGAACGCACATCGCCATCGATTTCCTGGTTTAGGTATTGAGGTTTATATGATATTTTGACATTTGAATCGAAGCCACCGATGTCAGCCTTCTCCATACCCGAAAGCATTTTCATAAAAGTGGTCTTCCCTAATGCATTAGCTCCTACAATTCCTATAACTTCGCCTTGTTGGATACTTCCCGCATCAATCTTAACTTTAAACTGACCAAGAGTTTTTTCAATAGTAGAGTACTGCACGATTGATGATGTGGAGAGAACAGATTCTGTGATACTAGAGATATCGAATTTATAGGCCTTGTCTCTAAATCTAACATTTTCTGTAGGAATATAACCTTCTAAGAAATTATTAATTCCAATCTTTGTGCTTTGAAGAGATGAAACAATTCCATATGCACCAGGTTCACCATAAGTAATGTAAATATTGTCTGAGAGATAATCTAGCAAAGACATATCGTGCTCAACAATCATTACACTCTTTCCTTCCTTTGCTAGGTTACTTATAACTCTTCCAACGGCTAATCTTTGGAATATATCATTAAATGATGAAGGTTCGTCAAAAAAATAATAATCTGCATCCTTAGCAGCCGCAACTGCCACAGCAACACGTTGCAATTCTCCTCCACTTAGCGAACTAAGCTGTTTTTGTAATGAATTTTTCAAACCTAATTCTGAAATCAATGATTGAGTAACATTTCTCTCA
The DNA here is from genome assembly GCA_031177355.1 of Candidatus Nitrosocosmicus sp. Taxonomy (GTDB): domain Archaea; phylum Thermoproteota; class Nitrososphaeria; order Nitrososphaerales; family Nitrososphaeraceae; genus Nitrosocosmicus. Next base: position 29,697 of record JAPSGR010000002.1, read on the forward strand.
TCATATTTTTTCAATAATTCCTCTACGGTACCCTTAAATACTTTAGGTATAAGGTATACGAGTTGCGGTTTAATTGATGTTCTTAGTTTTTTATTTTGGATTTTCTCAAAGTGTTTTCGTAGTTCTATGTTGGTTATTTTCTGTAGAATTTCATCCCATTGGAGATCGCGTTCATACTCTCCGAAATTAGGTTTCAAATTCCCGGACAATAGGTTTATAATTGTCGATTTTCCCATACCATTTCTGCCTACCAATCCAGTAACAGTTCCCTCCTTGGGTATAGGGATTTTATATAATCGAAAACTGTTAATACCATACTGATGAATCTTATCAACGCCAATTTCCTGAGCCAAATTGACAATTACTATTGCATCAAAAGGACACTTTTTAATACAAATAGTACATCCTGTACATAAATCTTCAGAGATAACTGCTTTACCATCATCAGGTCTTTGAACAATACATTCACCGCCGGTTTTATTAACGGGGCAATATATTATACATTCAAGGCCGCACTTTCTTGGCTGACACAAATCCTGATCAAGAACAGCTACTCTGTGCATCAAATTTCCACGTTTATCCAATCGTTATAATATATTCGTCAATCTTTTATATAAATCCTGGAATTCATTATTAATAGGAGATCTGAAATCACTGAGTTGACTCAACAAAAATAAGAAAAATAACGAAATTTTGTAATTTTAACAAAGCAAACGTCTTCACACAAAACAATAAACAAATTTAAATTCAAATTAAGGTATGTACCCATACTCACAACAAACAATCTCCTAAAGTTTAACAAAGATGAGGCTCCAAAACAAATGAATTATCTTTTAGTTGATAATTTTTTAAATATATTATGAAATCATAAATTTTGAGAGCCATTAACCATCATAGTAAGGATTAAATTAACGTAAACAACATATTAAGTTAGCCGGCCATAGCGTTAGGGCCCGACCCGGTCCCATTCCGAACCCGGAAGTCAAACCTAATGTCGCTGCTGGATACTGACGTGCGTGAGCCGTTGGGAAACAGCAGTGCTGGCGCCTAAAATTTAGAATCAAATATCGTTTAAGTTAAGATTGTTTAATAAAAAAAATTATAGGAATTCTTGGTTATCTTCAAGGAACTTCACCATCAAACGGATTCCAAAACCAGTTGAACCTTTTGGATTATAACTCTTTTCTGCAGTACCGTCTTGTGTCCAAGCAGTACCAGCAATATCAAAGTGTGCCCAAGGTATATTATCGACGAAGTGAGATAGGAATGCAGCAGCAGTTATCGTTCCCCCTGTTCTGCCACCTATATTCTTTATGGTAGCAACGTTACTCTTCAAGAGATCCAAAAATTCATCATATAAGGGTAATTGCCATATTTTTTCACCAGTAATTTTAGACGTATACTCTAATGCCTGAATTAATTTGTCATTATTTCCTATTATGCCTGCCACATTGGTTCCTAGTGCAATTATACAGGCACCAGTCAGAGTAGCAAAATCAATGACACACTTTGGCGAATATTTTGATATTCCATAAGACAAAGAGTCAGCCAATATCATTCTACCTTCAGCATCAGTGTTTAACACCTCTACTGTTTTACCATTGTACATACGAATAATGTCCCCTGGTCGGTAAGCCGATCCCGAGGGCATATTTTCTACAGCAGGAATAATTGCTACAACATTTTTTGGAAGGCCCAACTTTCCAATCGCTCTCATTATTCCCAAAACTGTGCATCCCCCACTTTTATCAAATTTCATTTCATCCATTCTATCGCTTGGTTTAATTGATATACCACCCGTATCAAAGGTAACAGCTTTACCAACAAGTAGAATTGGATTTTCATCAGTTTTTGAATTATTATAATGTACTACAATAACTTTAGATTCATTTTCACTTCCTTTGCCCACAGAGATAATTCCATTCATACCCAATTCTTTTATTTGAGTTTGATCTAATATTTCGACAGTAATATTTTGTATAGATTCCAAAGATTTTGCAGAGGCCGCCAAGGCATCAGGATTCATTACATTAGGAGGCGAATTAGCCAGGTCCCTACAATAAAAAACTGCCTCACAAATAGCCATTGATTTATCTATTTGTGTTTGTGTATAATCTCGCTGACTTCCATCAGTAATTATTGTGATGATACAGTTATCATAGTAAGATAGATTTTGCTGATTCCCCGTTCTTGCATCTTTGAAATCGTCAAATTCATACTGGGATAGGACCAATCCCTCAATCATGGACTCAAGATAGCGAGGTTCTGAATAAAACGGAGGAATAGCGATGCGTGAAAAATTAAACTCCTTGCATTTGAGAGAAACCAGTCCAGCCAAATGCCTCACACGGTCTGAAGTAAGCTTATTCATTTCGCCAATTCCTATTATCATTACTTTTATCCATGAACCGCGGAAATTTAACCCGAATATCATGCTCTTGCCATATTTTTTAATTTGACTCAAATGTTCCTCTTTAAAATTATCAATATATTCTAAGATTTCATTAAATTTTGCGTTCTGTCTTAGATAATCCATTTTTTCATCCTCAGCAAGTCCAATAACAAGTAAGGTATCATCAGGATTGACCTTATCCATATCAGAAACAGTTATTCGTACCATAGCGCTAGTTAGACTATATATTTATAATTAGTTAACTGAAGCGGTTGAGACATCTCAGGGCTTTATTCAAAGTATTATCCTAAGTTATCCATTTTATTGAACAACCTATAGAAGGATCAAAATCTTTTAGAATCTCTTTTTTATTTCCTGTCACCACTTTTTTAACATTTTCTTCCATGGTATGAACGGTTGGTACTGCGTCAGGCTCTAAGGCATTATTGATTCTACCGTGAAAAACAAGGCTTTTTGACTCATCAAATAAGAATGGATCCGGCGTACATACAGCTCCATAATCTTTTGCGACGACTTGAGTATCATCTATCAAATATGGAAAATTTAACGAATATTTCTTTGCAAATTCCACCATATTTTCGAATCCTTCGCCTTCGTAATTTGGATCATTACTATTAATTCCAATTATTTGAAGATCAACTGGGTCAAATTTAGATTGCAAAGAGACTAGATCAGTTATTCTAGCCTTAACATATGGACAATGGTTACAAATAAAGACAATTAGTAAAGATTTAGATTTAATATCCTCTAAAGTATAAATCTTATTATCTACTCCTTTTAGTGAAAAATTTGGCGCTTTAGATCCGGAAACTAGTTTTTGTGTAGATTCTGTTTTGACCATAATGATACTAGATTTATAGAATAAATAAAAATGTTATTTTGAATTTGTGACTAATTTATCTCAAAGAAGGTCTCCCTATTCCTCCATACAAACCCTTTTCAAATTTCGCAGGATTCAGGAATCCGCGTCCATCATATATCGGTGTATGACCTAACATTGATGAATCAATATTAGCATACTCCTTGTGATTGGTAGCCAAAATTATCAGATCTCTTCCGGAAACTGCATAATTTAGATCTGAAACTAACTTTACATCTTTAAATTTTTTTATTAATTCTGTATTATTTACTAGCGGATCATGTACTATAACATCTTTAATTCTTAACCTAGCGAGTTCTTTAAGCAAGTCAAAAGTGGGTGATAAGCGGGTATCTGATACGCCTCCTCGGAAGGCAAGACCTAATATAGTAATTTTTGATTTTCTTGAATATTTTCCCCTAATCAACCTCAGAGCCTTGCTCAAGGAATATGAAGGCATTTCGTTATTAATTGCTCTCCCAGTCTTTGTGATTTTACAATTAACTTTATTTTTTAAAGCTACATCAATAATGAATTGAGGATATATAGGTATACAAGCTCCTCCTACCCCAATCCCAGGGTCATGAATGTGACAAAAACTTTGAGAATTGGCGGCTTTTTTAGCTTCCCAAAAGTCTATATCTAGTCTGTCGCACAATTTGGCCAATTCATTGGCCAAAGAGATATTTACGTCTCTGTATACCCCCTCAAACAACTTTTCCGCTTCTGCAATCTTAATCCCAAAAATTTTAATTATACCCTTTTTGTACATAAGCGAAAATAAGGCTAACGCAAGATCTAAAGAGTATGTATCATCTGCAGATACAATTCCTGGATGCCCCTCTTCTATGTCAAATATCGCACGACCTTCATAGATCCTTTCAGGATTATATATAACTGAAAAATCTATTTTTGATTTTAAACCACTTGATTTTTCTAGAAGTGGAACCAAAACTTTCTCGGTTGTCAGCGGCGGCAGAGAAGGATGAATAGATATAATATCGTCCTTTTTTAGTCCCTTACCAATTGATATGATAACCTCCTTTATTATTGACAAGTCTGGTTTATTTTTTCTTATAAGCACTGGAACACATATCATTTTTAGTTTAGAATCAACAGACGCTTTAATAGGATCATCATATACTAAAAACTGACCCTCGATCAATCCTTTGGTGAAGGATTCGTTTACATTGGGTTCTGGGATATGTGTAACACCCTTTCTTGTATTTTCAATCACCTGTTGTGATTTATCGATTCCTATTACTTTTACGCCTGCCCTAAGCCATACAGAAGCTATCGGGGCACCTACGTGACCCAGGCCATAAACTGAAACGAGATATTCACCAGATCTAAATTTATCAACAATACTTTCTACAGTTTCCCTGTTTGTACTGATTTGATTAGAATTATGAGGGACACTCTGAGTTCCTCCTGATTGCACAGATTCAATATTTTGTTAACCTGTTATTATGTTTTTGATTAGATTAAAAAGAGTAAGCAAATGTTTTAGATTGGCATATAATTAATTAGTATAGAATGATTTGAATTTCTAAAAGAATATTTACATAGACACTATTATAACTATATAGAATGTTATTTCCTGGTTATGAGCTTAATATAGCCGGATCTGAATGGTTTATTATTATACTTGTCATAATAATATTTATTTTTCCGACCAAAATCGCAAGCATCTCCAAAACTATTGGAAAATTTATTGGGGAATACGAAAAAGCAAAGACCAAGTTAAATAATCAAAAAGATATACTGACATCAGATCCATATGCCAAACCTGTAAAGCATGAGTATATAGGTCCCAAAATTCAACGACCCATATCTTCAGAAAGGGAGAAGCTAGAATTAATTGCAAAATCTTTAAGCATAGAATCTGAGAATTTGCCAGATGAAGATTTGAGAGTTCAAATCTCGCTCAAATTAAGAGGAACTCATGCCAATGATGGCAAATAGTTGAGTTCGCAATTCTTTGTATTAATTTATTATACTAATTCTTTGTTGGCGGAGGTATTAATAACTCTGCTTCCAATAACTGTTGAATTAGTTGCACTACTTCTTGTTCTACTTGTTGTCGTGGCAGGTTAAGCTTCTGTGAGAAATCATCGGCTAGCTGATTGATTGTTCTATCTCCACTACAACTCTCCCAAAACTGAATGATGTTCTCATTAACCATAAAGCCCTGTTCGCGTTCATTTACCAAGGCAAGTGAGCCGTCCTCTTGTTTTAAAACCTTTCCGCTTTTTTGCGGCATATACTTTTCATAATCGATTTGGAATCTTAAAGAAGGTTTTCCGAAGCCCAATTTGTCTCTAACCGTTGGATTCATTTTCTCAACTGACCATGGAGGATCCCAGACTATCTCTACATTAATTGTTCCTACCCCTTCTATTGTATTAACATATTTTTTCACATCATTTACCAGAGTATCATGTAGTGGACAACCACGAGTTGTCATCGTCATTTTAATATCCACATTGTTTTTTTCCGACACATCAACGTTATATATTAATCCAAGATCAACAACATTTACCGGTATTTCTGGATCCATACATTTACGGAGCTCAGAAAAAACTCTCTCCCTTGTAATTTGGCTAGTATGCACTATCATTGTGATTCAAATCGCTTCTTAAATTTTTTTCCCCGAATGATGAGTCGATACAGTTTGTTTTATCTCATTGTTAAACAAATTTGTTAAGTTCCGCTCGTAGGGAGCAGTTATTACGCCCTTTTCTGTTATTATACCAGCAATTAACTCAGGAGGAGTCAAATCGAAAGCTGGATTAAAAATTCGAACACCAGTTGGTGCAATTCTTTTATCGCCTATCTTTATAACCTCTTCAACTGATCTCTCTTCAATAACAATGTCAGAAATATTGTTTTTAAGATCAAAAGTAGATAACGGGGCTGCAACATAGAAAGGTATTCCATGAGATTTTGAAAGTAATGCCACTTGGTAAGTACCTATTTTATTATATACATGACCAGTTCTTAAAATACGGTCTGCTCCCACAATTACTTTATCGATCATCTTGTTTGCCATTAGGTGACCCACCGCAGTATCTGGAATTAAGCTAACATCGATATCATCATGAACTAATTCAAATGCTGTTAATCTGGAACCTTGCATTACTGGCCGGGTTTCTGTCGCTATCACACTAATTTTTTTTCCTGATTCCTTTACTGATCTGATCACCCCTAATGCAGTTCCATAAGAAACAGTAGCTAATGCGCCCGCGTTACAATGCGTCATTACCACGTCCCCATCATTTATCAAATATGAACCAAATCTGCCAAGCTTTTTATTTGTAGCTATATCTTCTTCTGACATCTTTATTGCACACAACACAGTATTTCGTTTAATCTCTTCTATGGTATCGTATTTTAGCGCTTCGTCAATTATCATATCTAATCCCCACTTTAAATTAATAGCAGTAGGTCTGGTTTCTAATAGGACCTGATACGCCGTCTTTAAATCATTCATGAGTTTAGACTTTGTTGAACTTGAACTTTTGACAGCACAAAGTGCTAATCCCATTGCGGCGGCCACTCCTATTGCCGGAGCCCCTCGGATTGCTAATCTCTTTATCGCCTCTGCTACCTCTAAATATGTAGAACAAGTGATGACTTCAAGATCTTCAGGTAATTTAGTTTGATCGATAAGTTTAACGCAGTCATTCTCCCAAGAAATGGTTGTAAGGTAAGTTGAACTTCTTTTGTGCTTCAAGATAATGATTATACCAATAGCAGATCATTTATTATTTATTTCTACTAAATTAAAATTTAACAAACATTTCTATAGGAAAATGCTCTAAACTGATTAATGAATGAGAGAGATTTATCAAACACCATCCAACTTCCACAGCGCAAGTTAATTGTTTCATCAAAGGATATTGATTTGTCTTCGCCCATGAGTTCGAAAAGCACCAACACCATCTTTGTTTTAATGATCAAGGAATCTAGTGGTTCTGCAGGTGGCAGAGGCGGAGGTTCTGGAATGCGAAAAATTGAAAGGATCATAGGTTTTGAAGTATTACCAAATAGTGAGAGATTAATCTATGAATCAAGCAGCGAAGTAGAAATTGAAAGGTTTGAAATTCCATATAGTGCAGTTGCGATGGATATTGTTTTGAGAAGCGGTGAAAATTATGTAGTCCAGGGAGTTGTAGATCCGCAACTAATTAGCACTTATCTAGAAATAATTGAGAAAAGAAATAAAGACAGACTAGATATTTGAACTACTACGCACATGTCTAAAATAGAAATGCTCTTCTTTACAGTGTAGAGAACAGAATTCTGCTCTGCATTGTACATCCATAGTTCCCCTAAAATTACACTTAATCGGCTCAGTATTGTTAAATTCCTTATTACAAAATGTACAAAGGTTCTCTAGTCCTGGCAGTACCCTTCCCATGAATTCTATCCCGCAGTTCCTTTTCTCTTTAAACCATAGAATATGGTACCCGGTCTTTTCTGCAAACGTCATCACTCTATCGTAAGCCTCATAATACCCAGCAGCCAGAAATTGCCTATATGACAACTTGTTTTTAGATTTAGATTTAAAGAATGCGACTACCCAATACTCCACGATTGGATCAATGTCTAGTTCCCCCTCGAATTCTACCATAGTTTAATTCCGAAATGAGGCAGTATCATTTTTGAATATATATATCTCCTATTCCTTTTGAGACCACATAGACTGCGACAAATTCAGGTAAACAATTTACCCCCATTTTAATTCTGTATGACATCCCTTTCATAATTAATTTCATTTCAATTTTTGAATTAATTTCGACCATGGAATCTTCATTGATACAGGCATCATTAAAGGGATTAAACGATTCTAAATCTAAGCAATGAAATTTAATTAACCCACTTTTGCTGTTTACTGTTCCGGCTAGTCGAAAAATCCTATGGATATCCATAGTAACGTTCGGATCAATCTTTACAGAAAGATTTTCAATCTCACTACTAATAACATTTAGAAGGCCGACTTTACTTGTTTCCTTTATGCTATTTATTTTTTTAATGAATTTTTCGTCTATTCGATGATTTTTTAATTGAAGATGAAGCTGCTTCATTAGTCGGGCTCTCCATCCGACGTTGTAGAGAATTTTATTGGAAAGTATAGTAACCTTATCGGATCCATTCAATCGAAATCCTAAATTATCGGTCAAATACCCTTTTCCAAGTAAATATTGTGTTAAGGCACTCCTTTTTATAGAAGTTGATTTAAAAAATTTGTCATCTTTCACATGTATATGAAACCCATTGTTTCCCGAAAAGTAGATATTAATGGAATTATTGTCAATGCCAAAATCATCACACAAAATCTCAATTAGTTTGCGGACTTCGAGTTTCAAATGCTTTATACATTTTTGACAGGGTATCTCAATAATTTGAATCGAAGCTGATCTACACTCTATGCAGTTAAGGTGAACCTTACTGGTAATTAATTTGCACTTTTTGCAATAGGTGAGATTATGGATTTGAGCACATTCAAGGTGTAGATCTTTTCCATCAATATCAAATATGAGGTCCGATCCAATCCAACCCTTTTGATCTATACTAGCAGACGGATTATGATATCTGGATGAGGAACAAAAAATGTCTGATGGAGAGTGTTTAATAATATTGGCAACTAGTTCATTCTTATTATTAAAGTTCAGATGTCTACGTATATGTCCGTCAAAGAGTCGGAATCCAAATTCACGCTGCGATACGAAATCATCTATTTCGATATTAGAGTTGCAATTAAAATAATGCTTTCTAAAAACCCGCTCAAGCCAAATCTTGTTAATGTCATCATGTACAGAAGAATGGTAGTTGATAGAATCATTGGATTGATTCTTTAATTCATCAAAAGGAGAAGAATGGGTGGTCATATTACTAATTATTTTTTCGGGAAACCAGTTGAATAGGATTATTGATTCCTCTGCAAATTTTAGTCTCAAAACAAAGATTACTTAGTTTAATTTTCTCACAAGAAGGAACATAATATTTTTTTGGATTTCCTCTTTTACCTGCAAGGTGTTCTAACTGATACCGGGTAATTTGTTCATTATAATCAGGTAATCGTTTAAAGAGCTCTAACATTTCTTCTATCGATTTGTTTGAATAAATTAAAAAAGTGCCCAACAAAACTCTGGCCGGATGAGGAAGGTTTTCTCCCTTGTCTATTTGGTCATATATATGTTGGATGCATGGGGGAGTGACAGCGTTATGTGGATTTATCCTTAACGGTGGATATAGTTTTTCCCAATTGACTCTCATTGAATGTGAAATAGCACTGATGAGATAGGGGATCCTTTCTGGAGTCATTTTTTTGATCCTCTCGATAATTAATAGATTCAATTCATTTCTAAATAGTCTTACTATTTCACTACCATCTAAATATACATAACCACTATTTACAGTCCTATTTACCAGATTCCACTCTCGTTCATGAAAAGCTATTGGATGGTCCAAATAATCATTAATCTTTATTTTATAAAAGTTATAGATGTTAACTTCAAGATCTATTTTAGTTTTAAATAAATCTTCAAATATTTTATACAAAATGAATTTAATAGTTTTATCATCTTGGTTAGAAATATCTAAATCCTCAATAAGATATTTTTCAAATCTCATTGACTCCATTAGGGCAAATTTCTTTGTAACAGCATCAATAGATATTGCTTTAATTATTAACAAAGAAATTAAAAATATGATCACTTCCTCTTGTACTATTATTTCATGTGTTTTGTTATAATCAATTTGGTATTCTAATTTTCCGTTAAAGACATACTGCTCAATTTTTCTTTCAGCTTTTTTGACAAGGTGATGAAATTCTGAATTATCTAGATCTTCGAGTCTAAAGTCATATTTAGTCACATAAGATAACGCCTCTCTAAGAAAGGGATATCTAGCGAGATCCTTATTGCCAAATCTTACCAAATTACAGTTATATTCCTATAACATCAAAATTAAATAAAATTTTCTATCAATTAAACAAATAAATTTAGTGCAAACTAACTGAAATTAGGTATATGGAAAAATTACAAATATCAACCTATTGTAAGAATTTAAAACATGTAGAATGTGATGACTGTATGTGTAATTGTCATGTGCCTGGTACCATGGAGAATCTTGCAAGAAAGATTTCAATGTTAGATAAGACCAATCCAGGTATGGGAGAGAGTATCTAACTTAAATTATCTGGCTCTGATTTATAATTTAATCAAAAGCCTTTATCACTCTCTACTTTAATTACCTTAATCATTGTTTTTAGATATCAATCGATCGCTATCTCTACTTGCATGCGGACTGGCATTTGATTCACTGGTTTCAGTGCCACTATTATCCACTGAATCGGTGGTAGACCAAAACTTTGGGTAAGTATTAGGCTTCATAACAATTCTTTTGATTTGACAGCATATCCCCTTCTTTTTGCTAAAGAATCCTTCAAAATCTAGCATCGATATGCCTAGACCAATTATTTCCCCTTTCAATGAATATATGCCAACCAAATCTCCTCTTTTGATATCTTTAGAGAGGGAAACAACACCCGGCATAGCCAACTGTGCGCCATGGCATAAAGCATCAATAGCAGTATCCCTGACAGTCACAGCAGGCAAATGAGTCATTGCGATTTCAATTGGATGAATAATACGTCGGAGTTTTTCCTCGTTGTTAGTTTCTTTATACATCTGAAAGGCATCAACCAAATCATGAAGTCTCACAAAATCTGACTCGGTTGCAAAGTTGCAAACTCTTGTTCGACGTAACTCTATCATTGATGCACCCACACCTAAAACCTCACCCACATCATATATCAATTTACGAATATAAGTTCCCGACTCACATAATATTCGTAAAAGCAACAATCGATCAAATTGATCATCTATTTCGAATTTATATATAGACCTCACACGAGTTTGACGCTTCACAGACGATCTTTGGGGCGGTTTTTGAAAAATTGGACCCGTAAATTCTTGAATTACCTCAGAAAGTTTATAGTTTGACACGTGACTGTGTAATCTCCCCAGAGCAATATACTCTTTAGGACCTAACAGCAAAACAGGAATTATTTTTGTTCCTTCTTCTAATCCTATAGGGAGCAACCCTGTTGTACCAGGATCGAGTGTTCCGCTGTGCCCTGCCTTCTCCAACTGCAAGATTTTTTTTACATAAGATACTATTTCATGGCTTGTATTACCTGACGGTTTATCCAAAAGGATCAATCCGTAATTAAGTAGCTGTAAAATAGGTCTTTTATAGGGATAGTTACCATAAGATTCATCAGAAACACTATCGTTGATTGTAATTAAATTGTCTAGTTGTGTAAGTTTAAAATCTGTCATTCTTATTCGCACTAATATTTTTTCATTTGATTTATGTTTTTATTACGTTTTCTACTATACTTTTAGATATCATAACTAATGACTCTAACGTTAATATATCCGTATTCATAGCAAAATCAAACACGTCTAAATTCTCCCCAAATTCAAAATGATAAAGTTTTTTATATATCAACTTGTTTTCATAATCTCGTCTTTGAACTATCTTCCTTGCGGTATTGATATCTATATTATCACGCATAGACATGCGCTTTGACCTATTATCCACTGATCCTTGTAGCCAAAAGTTAATAGTTGCATCAGCTATCCACGGTAGAGTGTAACTAGTAATAACAACATTACCTTCATTTAATAGTTTAATTAATCTATCATCTACTTCCCTATCGAAATTTGGATTATTATTCCGTTCGTTCATAAATCTTGTTGCCTCTTCAGTATCCCACCAGTCATGATGAAGTGAAGATGAATACCCTCGTTCATAGGCCATCATTTTTAATATATCCCCACCATTCCATAGTTTTAGATTAAAATGCCTAGCAAGATTCTCGGCGATGGTAGTCTTACCTACAGCTGGCCATCCAGAAATCACTATGCTTATCTTATTACCTACAGAGGGTTCATATTTATTAATATCATTGATTTGGTTTGAGTCCATTTTTCACACTAAAACTAGATTTGGGTGAGTAGTGACATATGAATATATAAAGCTATCAATGAATTATACAATGTCATTTACCCAGAATGATTTTACAAATAATTTCCGTAGCTTTTTCAATTTGATTTGTATTATTTTGTACCACATAAAAGGGGCACCCTGTAATAATTGAACTAGAAGATATCATACTTTCTGATAACCGCAAGTCACTAGTAATACGATCCAAAGAAATCATATCCCTTTGTCTACTACTATCATTTTCTCTCCTTTTGTAAATTTCTTCGGCCGTGGCAGTTATTAACACTAGATGAGTAGGATTAATTATATTTAGTAGTTTCAAAGGCATACCCGGATAAAATCCATTATCCGTACTAATGAACAAATGTGTATCAACTATGACTACATCGTTGCCTAAGGAATTTATCGAATTCGCTGCCATTTCCTGTAAAGTCCTCTGTTGTTCTATTGACAACCTACGAAGCTGGTCTCGATTGTGAATAGACATGATTCTCGCTTGGTCAAACATTATTTTTCCGAATTCTGCTATTTTTGTATCTATTCCTCTTTGGGACAAGAGATCACGTACATTTGTTATAACTGTAGATTTTCCGACCCCAGGAATTCCGACTATTATGACACGTTTTGTCATAAGAATCTGATTAAAAGAAGATTTTGGAATTTTTGAATTAGAAGAACTTTTGGAACTTGATTAAAGATATTCAACAATAATAAGTAATTAGCAGGGGTGGATGGGTAGGAACCAATTATCATTCCCAATATTGAGCCCTTTTATGAACGCCCCAATAGGGAAGCAAGCTTAGGCATATGAACATCAACTTGCTCCCTAACAAGCAGGTTATAATAATTCACCAGAATATCCACCATAAGAAGCAACCCAATTCCTGTCCCAAATACGCTAAATAAATCAGAGACCGAAGCTAACAGCCCTATTATTACTCCTCCGATTATAGTAACAGATGGAATATACCGATTCAGCAAAGATTGAACAGAGCTTTCCGACCGTCTGAATCCAGGAACCTGAACATCTGCGTCTAAGAGATTCTTAGCTGCTGCTTTTGCCGATAAACCCCCCAACTCTACCCACAATCGGCCGAAAATGGTCACTATTGTAGTAAGAAATAGAACATAAACAAGCGCTCTCACTGGATCGGCTATCGTTGCCTCATATGATCGAGGTGCAGTAACGTAATAAAATAAACCACCAGTTGGATTCTGTGTTTCCGCATCATACTGTGCAATTAGATTAAAGGCGGGATTATCATTATTTGGGTTGTAGTTAATCCAGACCATTTGTCCAATAAAAAGCGCGTTAGCCATTAGCGCAGACGCCAATATCACCGGGATGTTAGAGGTGTACAGTAATTTAATAGGATATGTAGCAGTAAACCCCCTATACCTTGTAGACACGATAGGAATGTCAATGTGTATACCCTGTACATATACCAGTAAGGCTAGTATACCTGCAGTGATTCCTAACGCAAATAGACTTGGCATATTTGGTACAGGTGCTGGCGGAGCTGATCTCAGTACAGAATCGCCTATATGCCCTTCCATTCCACTAGTAATCATAAAAGGGATTAAGCCGCTGAGTTCTTCCCCATTAGGAATAGGAAGGGGATTGAATAAACTCCACAAAATAGCCTGGGCTACTCCGGCCATAATGAATACACTAATTCCTGAACCCAACCCCCAACCCTTTTGAACTAATTCATCCAGATACATTATGACAATACACGCCGCCGTTAGCTGCGCTATGAGCACGGTCAAGTGATAGCCAGATGGAGTTGCCCCTCCATAGACACTTATACCATATAGTAAGGTCTCAGCGACTATTACTATTATTGTCACTATTTTTGTTGCAGAGGTAAAAAGCGATCTATCATTAGGATCTCTGAAATTGAGCTTTAAAATGTCAGATCCTTTTAATAACTGCATCAACAATCCGGCCGTAACTATGGGACCAATGCCCAATTCTAATAAGGTTCGCTGTTGAGCTGCGAATATAACCCTAGCAAATGCTAATGGATCCGTTGCAGGGTCCACATTAACTCCAAATAAGGGTACTTGCCCCATAACAAGATAAACTAATAAAGCAATACCAGTCCAAATTAGTTTGTTTGTAAGAGTAATTTTCTTCTTCGGTTTTTCAACTTGTGGAATAAAAGGAGAAATAGTCTTTACGACTGTTCTAAAGAGTCCCTCATTCTGAATTGAGCTCATCTGTTACTAACACCTCTCCACCGGCAGCTATGATTTTATTTTTGGCCGAATCAGAAATTTTTCCGACCTTAACTGTAAAAGCAGAATTGATCATACCTGTGCCTAAGACCTTGCCTATACCTAGTTTATCTAAATCCAAAATCACCTTTCCATTTTTATCGGTTTCAGAAAACCTAACTAAATCATTTAAATCCTTAATATTTACCCATTTTTGAACATCATTAGCTCTAAGAGCATGAAATTGTTCATGTCCAAAATGATTAGGTTCTTCTTTAATAGTCCTAATAAAGAAGTGTTTATGCTTTCCAGCTCCACCAACACCACCACGGCTTCCTGAGGCTCTATGTTGACCAATTTGACCCCATCCACAATATCGACTTCCGCGCTGTTTTCTACTTTTTCTCAATCGAGTAGCCATCCATTATCACCATTTATTCCTATAGGGGATATGCAACATAAGGTGTAAATATTAAAGTTTGCAATTGGTCGTCAAACAACAGAATAATATCTCCGAACATAATTACATCATCCTTTTTACTAATTCTAAAAGATCATGGTTTTCACCTAGGATTCCGTTTTGCGAATAAAGTAATTTCGTCTTCTTTTTGAATCCACCTCTAGGGGGATTTAATGCAAACCAAGGCTTTAATCCAGATATCTTGGATAAAAACGAATCATTTTTTGCGATGTTAGCAATCATATTTTCTAGATCAGGAGTACTATTCGTGTCCAGTTCCGATTCACCTTCAGAAGACAATAGCTTTGATGAGGAAAAGCGCCCTTTTTTTTCTATGAACTCTCGGATAAAACTTTCCTCAACGGATGTCCATGCAACTATTTCCTTTATTTTTTGTAGCATTCCAAGAGTTTGTTCATTTTCAGGAATCAATGTTGCTCTAAACTTCTTTTGTAAATGCAAATTATCCAAAGTAGTTTTAGCCCATTTTGGAATATTAACTGTTCCTTTCATTCGTACGACTAGATAAACCATTTCTAATCTATCCTGTTACGAATGTACTCCGCAATGCGTTAAATATTGCTTTGGCAGTTGATGACATTGTGTTAGTTGATCCAAAAGATCTACTCCAGCAGTCTTTCAAACCAGCTAATTTTAACAAGTTTCTGATATTTTCACCGGCTACTATTCCTAATCCTCTTGGTCCTGGAATCAATTCTATAGTAACGCTGCCTCCCCTCCCTTGTACTTTAAATGGTACCGAGTGGGCCTGGTGACATCTGCATTCCCAACTACCACAACCAAGTTTTACTGGGATGACATTAAGATACGATGCATTAGTGGCCTTGTCAATTGCATTTCTCATTTGAGACGCCTTACCCTTACCTATCCCAAACCAACCGGACTCGTTTCCTATAGCAACTAGTGCGTTAAAACGGGTCAATTCACCAGCATCAGTTTGTTTTTGTACTATTTCAACGCTTACTACCTGGGTTTTTATATCGGGTAATAGGTGCTTAACAATCTCTGATTCTTGGATCCTCATACCATTCTCAAATATTTGTTCCATAGAATTTATTTTCCCACTTGCTACCATTATACCCAAGGTAGTTCTAGGCTTCCATTCTACCTCAGCCTCGTTAGGTCGAGCCATTCTACTCATTTTCAACACCTACTACTTGGACAATTATACTTTTAAAGGTCAAAGCTTTCATTCCTAATTCATCATAACCTTATAGAAATCAATATTTTTTTTGTTTATTATTCTTTCGGTAATAATAGATGTTGTCAACATTCCACCTCAGTTAAAATTGCTATTAGATACTTGAACCTTTGTCTCTTCGAAATGCTTTGAATAATCCTCTGGATTTATGTTATTACTAATTAGTCTTGAAAATTGCTTTTGATAATGAACTTTATCTTCTCTTAAGCTTGTTGCATATTGAGATATATGCGTTCCCTTAATACGATCATCGCTTGGCAATGATTCCTCTGAAAGTGGTATGGTGATTCCTGCAGCGGCAATTCCTTTTAAACAAGATGCGACTTTGCTTGTAAAAGAAGCCTTTCCAACATACAATATTGCAGAATCAATTTTTTTGGAGAGCATTTTTTTGCCAAGAATAAAACCAACCAAAAAACAAGCGGACAAGTTGTTTAGTGACCCTTTCCAACCATATTTTGCAAGCTCTTTGCTACTGGCATATGCTAAAACGAGATCTCCTTTCATTGCAGGCTGTATAAGTTGACAATGAATATTTTGATTACTTACCCTTATAGTTACAAAGTTTCGCTTACTAATTAATATGGCCTTTCTTTTTCTATAATTAGTTTTATTATTTCTTATTCTTTTAAGAGTTTTAATATAAGACATACATTATTTCTTCTCCTTTATTCTAACAATCAAAAAAACTCTCTTACATCTCTTATAAACGTTTTAATAATTTTATAGTCTGGTATGACCTTTCTTGATTACATCAAGGTAAAGGTAATAAAAAATCAGTTGTATTTCTTAGTTTATTTGTCCAGGCTATTTGTTGGCGATCATGCTTGCAAAGATCCCTCCGCCGATGCCATTATCGATATTTACAATCGAGAGGCCAAATGAACATGTCTGTAGCATCGAGGCAAGAGCCCCTACTCCATTACCTCCGAACCCATATCCAATTGATGTTGGAACACCTATCACGGGGACGTTAACAAGTGATGTTACAACGACCGGAAGGGCTCCTTCCATTCCAGCTATTGCCACTATAGCATCCACCTTTTCTAGGGTCATCTCCTTTAATGGTCCAATTAACCTGTGAATGCCTGCAATTCCGACATCATAGGAAACATATGATGAGCATCCCATAACTCGAGTTGCCAACCTCGCTTCCTCTGCTATTCCTATATCGGAAGTGCCAGCACAGATTATCCCTACTTTACCTTCTCTGATTCGTGGTAATGAGGATTCATCTTTGTAAATAAGAAGAGAAGTACTATTACGACCGTTATCAACTATATACCCCATCTTGTCAAAGTAATCACCAAGCTTCTTAATGAAAGAGGGATTAATTTTACTCACTAAAACATACCCCTTCTTTTGAAGGATCCTATTTACGATCAATAGTAAATCGCGGGGTTTTTTGTGAGTAGCAAGCACAATTTCTGGAACAAGTTTTCTATGAGATCTATTAACATCAAGTTGTGCTACCTGGTTTTCAATGTGTTCTATGGAGAAAAGGGAGAGACTATCAATCACCTCATCTAGGCTTTTCTTATTGTTCCTATAATCAAGTAAAATATCTTTTAAATCCATAGAACATGCTATTACATTTATAGGGGCAACACGGATATCGCTTCTCTTACATTCTGAACACCGCTCTCAAATTCCTTACGTTCAAAATCGTTTAATGGAAGTTCAATAATTTTTTCAATACCATTTCTACCAACTACTGCTGGTACACCTATACAAACATCTTTTATGCCGTATTCTCCATCTAGACAGGCTGATAAAGGTATCACACTTTTTTTGTCTTTGACTATGGCTTCAGCCATAATTGAAACGGCGTTACCCGGTGCATAAACTGTAGCTCCCTTTAGTTTTATAACTTCAGCAGCCACCTGTTTAGTCTTTTCATAAATTTCATTCGATTGACTTTCATTTATAAAATTAGTCAAAGGTATCCCTGATATTGATGAGAAACGGATCAAGGGTAACATTTTTTCCCCATGTTCGCTGATAACCATAGCAGAAATGGAATCTCGAGAGAGTTTCGTATAATCATGAATGAAGCTAGTAAATCTCGAGAGATCCAGCATACCACCCATACCCATTACATTGTTGCGGGGAAAATTAGTAATTCTTAAGGCTAGATAGGTCATAGGATCTAGAGGATTCGTTACTACAATCAATTTGGAATTTTTATTGTAGTGTACAATTTTTGAAGCAACATCCTTGACAATTGTGGCATTTGTCTTCAACAAATCCATTCGAGTCATGCCGGGTTTTCTTCCAACTCCGGCAACTAGAATAACAATGTCCGAATCCTTGACAACACTAAAGTCGTTGGTTCCAACCAAATAACTATCTAGACCTTGGACAGAAAGTTGATGATTAATGTCCATTGCTTCCCCTTGAGGCAAGCCTTCAATAATATCTATGAGATTTATGTTAGGATCCAGTTCCCTTAACCCACAATTAAGAGCTATTGAAGCTCCAACTTTGCCAGAACCAATAATAGAAATTGTCATATACTTGTGAGATTATTTTTTTTATTTATAGTTTTAAAAATATCATTTAATATAATAGTGAATCAAGGCCGATAAAGGAGATGACATCTATTTTTGCAATAATTCAATATAGAGGTCAGTATATTAACCTAATATACAGTGACTAAAATAGCAGTAGTTGATGCACAAGTCTGCGGAATTTCCGGAGACATGTTCTTGTGTGCTTTAGTCGATTGCGGAGCAGATAAGAACAAAATCATAAGAAAAATAAAACTGATAGAGAAGCAATTTAATGGATCGACTATAAAGAGTCTTGATTTCATCACATCAGAGTCAAACGGGATAAAAGCAACTAAACTTATGATTGATCTAGAAGAAAAAATTGCAGAAAGAAAGGCACTTGAGATGCTACGGATTCTTGCAAGATGTTGCGAAATTGCGAAACTCAATGAAAGAGGAAAGTATTTCGTAATCGAGTCGATGAAAGCCATAATTAGGGTCGAGTCCATTATTCATAATAAAGACCCAAGGGATCTTCATTTGCATGAGTCAGCTAGCATAGACACAGGTATTGATTTGATTGGAACTGCAATAGCATTGGATGATTTAGATTTGCTTAATAATACTGTTTTTTATGTAACAAAAGTAGCAGTTGGTGGAGGATTTACTAAATTTTCTCATGGTATAGTACCAAATCCGACTAATGCTGTATTAGAGATGTTAAAAGATCTCAAAATACCTATTATAGGTGGACCAGTGAATTCCGAGGTTACTACACCAACAGGTGTGGCAATACTATTTGGATTAAACGCTAAAAAAACTCTATTTTATCCGGATATTTCTGTAAACCAGATCGGGTACGGATCAGGATTAAAGAAATTTGATGGAGTTCCCAACTTGTTAAGAGTGTGTATAGGGACTCCAAATTATGATGTTAGTATTTCAAAAGATACCGTTTCAATCTTAGAAACAAACATAGATGATACAACCGGCGAAATTTTGGGAAACCTAATGGAAAAATTATCTTCCTCGGATTTAGGCGTAAAAGATGTTACGATAACTAATGGATTGACGAAAAAAAATAGACCCGTTCACATCCTTAAGGTGATATGCTCTGAACAAACAGAAAAAAAAATTGTGAGCACTATATTTGAAGAAACTGGTACATTGGGTATTAGAAGAACAAATAATGAAAGGTATAGATTGAACAGATATAATATAATACTCCCAATCAATATTAATAACAAAAATTTCGTGATTAATGCAAAAGTATCTAAAGACGCTTTAGGAAATGTAGTTCGCGTAAAACCCGAATCTGAAAGCATAAAATACATTGCTCAGAAATCAAACAATAGTTACAGGAAAACTCTCGAGATCGTCAATAATTTAATATTTCAAAAAAAACTATATTCAAAGTAGTGAACTTCTATGCATTATAAGAATACTAAAGATATCTCTTTTTCAGCTAGTAAGAAGTTTAACAATTTGTTGACTTGGTTTAAATCCAAAAACTCAAAGGTCATTATTGCTTTGTCCGGTGGCGTCGACAGCGCCTTAGTAGCCCTGGCAGCAAGACAAGCTTTAGGAAGGAAGAATGTATTAACGGTAACAGCGAATTATAAAACCTTGGCAAATGAGGAACTGGAGGTAGCCAAAAAAATAGCTAAAGAGATTGATGTGGACCATATTATGATAGAATATAATGAACTTGAAAATCAAAATTTTGTCAAAAATGATAATCTAAGGTGTTTTCATTGCAGAAATGAGCTGGCAGATAATCTACTAAAAGTTGCCAAGGAAAAGAAATTTGACCTAATCGTAGACGGAAGCCAAATTGATGATTTAGATGACTACAGGCCAGGGTTGATTGCATTACGAGAAAAAGGAATCAGCAGTCCACTAATGGAAACTGGATTAAACAAGATAGAGATACGTTATTTGGCAAAAATTAACAATCTATCAGTTTATGATAAACCATCTAATTCTTGTCTCGCATCAAGGATTCCACATGGATCAGAAGTCACAACGATTAAGTTAAAGAGAATTGAAAGCTGTGAGAGTTGGATTAAGCAAAACCTGAAATTGAGAAACATTAGAGTTAGGGATCATGGAGATTTAGCAAGGATTGAAGTTGAGAAAGATGAACTTGGTAAAGTACTAGATCCTGAATTAATTCCACAATTAATTAATGTTATAAAGGGCCACGGTTTTAAGTTTGTTACACTGGATTTAGAAGGATATCGGAGTAACAAAAACGATCATCCAATTAATTATGATATCAAATTAAAAGTGTAAATCGGAATAATATGCACATGAAAAATAATTCTACTATATATTTAGATAACGCGGCCTCAACCCCGGTGGACTCAGAAGTCATCCAAGCAATGATACCTTTTTTGGTAGATCACTTTGGTAATCCGTCATCTCTTCACAATATGGGAAGGAGAACAACCCTTGCTTTATCCAAATCTAGATCACTTGTTTCTAAACTAATAGGCGCTAATCCCAACGAAATTTATTTTACTTCAGGCGGGACCGAATCTAACAATTTAGCTTTAATAGGATATTCTAAAGCAATAAAAAAGATAAGGCCAGATTGTGATAGAATTTTGGTATCAGAGATAGAACATGAATCCGTATTAGAAGCTGTCAAATATATTGAAAAGGAATTAAAGTTTACTGTTGATTATATCCCTATTACCTCTGATGGTATCGTGGATATGAATGCCTATTCTAATTTATTGTCTCCTAAAACTAGTCTGGTTAGCGTAATGTTAGTAAATAACGAAATTGGTACAATACAACCTATACAACCAATGATTGAAATCATAAAAAAAAGAAGATATAATACCGTTTTTCATTCCGATGCAGTCCAAGCGCTGGGAAAAATTCCTATTGATGTAAAGCAGATCAAGCCAGATATGTTATCGATTTCATCTCACAAGATAAACGGGCCAAAGGGAATAGGTGCATTATTTGTTAGAAAAGGAATTTGTCTTGAACCCATTGTTTTTGGTGGAGGTCAGGAGCTGAACTTGAGATCCGGAACAGAGAATGTATATTCCATAGTGGGGTTTGGAAAAGCATGTGAGATCTGGAAAGACAAATTACAAATGTCACTTCCAGTCCTTCAAAAACTCCAGAATTACTTAATTAGCCGAGTCCTTAACGAAATACCGGGCGCAAGTGTAAACGGCACTTTGCAAAAAAGGATTTTCAATAATGTAAATTTCTCGTTTAAGGGAGTTAACGGAGAAGATCTACTTACCAAGTTGGACGAGTTTGGAATAGAGGCATCTACTGGATCCGCATGCTCCTCTAATAAGAAAAAGAAAGCATCTCATGTACTAAAATCATTAGGACTGTCATATGATCAAATCAGTGGCTCAATAAGATTCTCAATAGGAAGTCAAAACACTATTGCAGAATTGGAAGTAGCAGTAGATATTTTGAAAAGAGTGGTAAACGAATTTAGAAATATGAAATAGAAATTCTTCATCCATAATCATCAAAACTCATTGAATTAAATTACACTAATTTTCCTCGTTGCATAGAATAATTTATTACGTCGAAAACGTAGTTTATGAATATGAGTAATATTACTAATGATAACAAAATTGAGGTTGGAGATAGAGCCCCTGATTTCGAGTTATTAGATACAGACCAAAAATTACATAAATTATCAGACAACAAAGATGGTATGACAATTTTGGCTTTCTTTCCTGCTGCTGGCTCACCTGTATGCACAGTCGAGATGTGCAACTTTAGAGATTCCCTCAATAGTCTTAAGAGCAAAAACGTGAATGTTCTGGGAATATCAGTTGATAGTCCATTTGCAAATAAAGTATTTGCAGAACATCATAAACTCAATTTTCCGATACTAAGCGATTATGACAGACAAGTCATTGAAAAATACAATGTCGTAATGCCAAGTCTTGGCAAATTAAAAGATTACAAAGTGGCAAAGAGATCAGTATTTGTTATAGATAAGAACTCTCAGGTGATATATAAATGGGTAACAGACAATCCATTAATTGAACCTAACTATAATGAAATCAGAAAAGTTACCAATACACTTACTGGATAATCACTCTTCCACTTTTATAGTCATTTCTGTCCTTTATACAATGAAAAATCGTAGAAATTTTTAAGATCATCATTCCAAAACTGCAACGGTATCATTTCTAGATATACTTTGACCTTCTTTCACCTTTAATTCTTTTATAATCCCATCCCTGTGCGATTTTATGGCTACCTGCATTTTCATCGACTCCAAAACCACAATGTTATCTCCTTGTTTTACGCTGTCGCCTTTGTGGATTGCTATTGAGATTACTCTTCCTGGTATTTGACTTGAAATAGTATTTTGAGAGTTTGGACCTCCAGAAGATGCACTCGATTTTTCAATTATCTCAGACAATTTACTATGTTTTTTGAGCACCATCGGTAAATTATCCAAAATTATCTTTAATTCTGTGCTAGTTGCTTCACTAATTTTGGTTTCGTGATATGTATTATCTAACATAAATTCAAATTTATCTGTTCTGATATCAATAATTCCAATTAGGTGTTCCGATCCATTTATTTCAATAATCATATTATTATTCTTGTCAAATCCTTTTATTTTTCCCTCGAATTCCTTATTGATATCATCGATCTTTATTTCCATGTTAATCAATCAATCCTCCCAAATTTCCAGGAATCTTGTTTGGCTCTATCGGTAGTATTGTTTTTCTTAATGAATTCAGATTGAATAATAGATGAAGCTACTGCAGGTAAGAGCCTTTTTTGTAAATCAGAGTTTTGAATCTTCTGTTCATCCTTCATTTTTTGAATGATAGAATATCTATCAAGGTAATCTGTGGATAACTCACCGCTAATAAAGTATTGGTCATTCATAATTGTTTTGTAGAGCGGAATAGTTGTATTTATCCCCTCGATAATAAACTCATCAAGAGCATTCCTCATCCTGCGTCTAGATTCATCAAAGGTGGAGCCCCAAGATATCAACTTTGCCGTCAATGAGTCATAGAATCCAGAAACAGTACAGCCTGGATACAGGTAAGTATCTACACGGATCCCTGGGCCATAGGGTAGATTACAATAAGGAACTCTGCCTACAGAAGGAGCAAAGTCATAGAAGGGATCTTCTGCATTTATACGACATTCAATTGCACTACCATTTAATTTTAGATCATCCTGCTTAAATGGTATTTCTTCTCCATTAGCTATTGATATTTGCAGTTTCACTAGATCTAGACCTGTAACTAGCTCTGTTACAGGATGTTCTACTTGTAATCTTGAATTAATTTCTATAAAGTAAAAGTTACCTTCGGGATCACAAAGAAATTCAGCAGTTCCGGCATTAAGGTAATCGACTGCATCAGCGGCTCTTTTCGCTATTTCACCGATCTCATTTCTTTTTTCAGGAGTCATTATAGGTGATGGAGACATTTCTATCAACTTTTGATGTCTTCTTTGTATCGAGCATTCTCTTTCAAATAAATGTCTTGTATTACCATGGGAATCTCTGATGAGCTGAAATTCGATATGTCTGATTTTCTCTAAAAATTTTTCTACAAATAGAGCTGCCTTACCAAACGCAGCCTTTGATTCAGCAGATGCCATCTCAAATTCCTGTCTTAATTCCTTCTCGTCTTTAGCCAACCTAATCCCTCGACCTCCACCACCAAATGCAGATTTAAGCAAAACAGGGTATTTAGCATCATTTGCAATTTGAACTGCCTTCTCTACATCCTCAATTACCCCTTCGCTACCTGGTACAGTGGGCACTTCCGCTTCCTTCATTATGCGTTTGCATTTCATTTTATCGCCCGTTAGATCCATTGCCAAACTCTTGGGACCGATGAAGATTATGTTATTCTTCTCACACATTTCTGCAAATGTTTCATTCTCAGACAAAAATCCATAGCCTGGATGTATAGCATCTACACCAGTTGCGATAGCAACCTCCATTATCTTATTCATATTCAGATAGCTCTGAGACGGCGCTGCTGGACCTATATGGTATGCATAGTCTGCACGCTTGACATGAATAGAACGTGTATCCTCATCTGAATAGATAGAAATAGATTTAATGTCTAACTCTCTACAAGCCCGTATTATCCTGAGAGCGATTTCCCCTCTATTTGCGATCAGAATACTTGATATTCGTTTGGTCATTACTAAACCCTTTAAAGATTAATATTTCCATGTTTTTTCCATGGCCTGCTTTCTCTTTTATTTGAGAGAGCATTTAGTGCGCTAATTATCGTACTTCGAGATTCCATTGGATCTATTACCGAATCAATTGTTCCCCTTTCAGCAGCAATGTATGGATTCGCAAACTTGTTTCTATATTCTTTAGCTAAATTTTTCTTTTTTGCCGCAGCATCAGCAGAATCTTTAAGGCTCTTGCGATGAATAATTGTTATGGCTGCCTCTGGACCGAGTACAGCAATTTCAGCAGTGGGCCAAGCAATGTTCAAATCGGTCCCTAAATTTTTGCTTCCCATGGCGATATATGCTCCTCCATATGCTTTGCCAATAATGCACGTAATCTTTGGTACGGTTGCCTCACAATAAGCAAAAAGAAGTTTACTCCCATGTCTAATAATACCATTATGCTCTTGATCAGTTCCTGGTAAATAACCTGGAGTGTCAACTAATGTAATAATTGGGATATTAAAAGCGTCGCAAACTCTTACAAATCTTGCAGCCTTGTTTGAAGAGTGTATATCCAAAGCGCCTGCTAAGAATAGGGGCTGATTTGCAATAATGCCTACAGATCTACCACCCATTCTCGCAAAGCCTACTACTATATTTTCAGCAAATAGTTCATGTACTTCAAAGAAATTCCCGTTATCGACCAAGGATTTTATGATTTCCTTCATATCATAAGATTGGTATGGATTCTCAGGTAGTATATTGATCAAATTTGGATCGAGTCGACTCGCATCGTCAGTGTTCTCCATTATTATTTTAGGTTCTTCTCTATTATTTTGTGGTAGAAAAGAAATCAAAGTCTTTATCTTATCCATACAATCGACTTCATCTTTTGCTATGAAATGAGCTACTCCTGATTTTGTAGCATGAGTCCTTGCTCCACCTAATTCTTCAAATGTCACCTCTTGACTGAGCACCTCTTTTACAACCTCTGGTCCTGTTACGAACATTTGTCCAATGTTTTCAACCATGATCACAAAATCCGTCATGGACGGCGAATAGACTGCACCTCCAGCACAGGGCCCAATACTTGCGGTTATCTGCGGAATTACTCCCGAAGCAAGCGTATTCTTTAAGAATATGTCTCCATATCCGTCCAAGCTTGACACTCCTTCCTGAATCCTTGCCCCACCAGAATCAAGAATACCAATAATTGGACAGCCTACTTTGAGCGCTTGGGACATTACTTTAGAAACCTTTTTGCCAGCCATTTCTCCTAAAGAACCCCCTAAAACTGTAAAATCATAAACATAGATGAATACTTGTCTGCCGTTAATTGTTCCAAATCCCGTAACCAAACCATCACCATAGAATTTCTTTAATTCTGGATCATCGCTTCTATGAGTTACAAATTTATCAATTTCTGTAAACGTATTTGGATCCAATAAAAGATTTATTCTCTCTCTTGCAGTCAGTTTACCCTTCGAATGCTGGGATTCAACTTTATCTTGACCACCACCGGCTTCAGCGCTATGCTTTCGGTTATAGTATTGTTTTAGTTTCTCCTCATGCATATATTATGATTTTAATCCTTGGCATTATTTAATATAGACTTTGCTATAGATATGGATATAAAATTAATAAAGAGATGGAAATACATTTCAACATGGCTATTTGGTTGACTACTCGACTACCTTTTCTTTTATTTCCCGCAATCCATTCCTTCCACCTTTAGCGCGCCTAAAATAATTGAGTCCTAAATTATAATTATCATATAATGATTCTAAGGTTTCTATCTCCATCTTTAAAAATTCCTTCTCATATGTGGAAGATTTATTTGTATTCTGCAAATCATTTAATTTTTTAATCTTTTCTGTGAGGAGTTTACTAACATTATATTCATATTCGGAAGACAACTTGCTTACTGAGAATATATGAATATATTTATTTTAACGTTTTTGAATAATTATTTCTTAATTTTTCGTTGGAACGCGTCCTTGTATTCTCTCAAAACGCGGCTGTTAAATCCATTCATACATATGCTACAATACATAGTTTCTACCTTATCAGTTTTTTCCTCAACATTAATTAGATTAATAATCAAAGGATCTTGAGTATCGACCAAGGTATTACAAATAAAGCATTGTCCGGTTTTAACATCTGTTCTAAATTTATTGCCATTGTTATACTTATCAGTCATTCGAAGGTTACCACACTTTTCTTGTCCGTGGGATTCAATCTCATAATTATTTGAATTTTGTAAACTATAACAAGCCTCATGAATAATTGCTTTTGAAGATTTCGACCAATATCCGAAATCCCCTGTTTTTATCTTTCTTTTACAGGTCAAACATAGCCCTGAAAATTTTATTTTAATTTTTATCCAGTCTGTAAAAGAAGAGATATCATTGGTCATTCTTAATAAATTGTACGTCTTCGAACTAAAATATCTTCTTTTATAAAGTTTAGATATTTATCTTAATTTTTCCTTCTCAATAATTTCATTTAATTTTGTATTATCAGAATTGTCAAAATCAATAGTCGATATATCAGAATTTTTTAGAATCTGTATAAAGTAGGTGTAATAAAAGAGCCCAACACTACTTGTTCCAGTGTGAACCTTGGTAGACAATTCCATTCTAATCGGTTTAAGTGTCTGACCCCGCATAAATATTGAGCCGATCAATGGGAATGGAAGTGAATATTGATTATATTTCATAGAGGGAATTCTGCTTAGGTCAAACAGTTTCCAAATCAGAAGATCATTTGCATATTTTAATAATCTCCAATGTCGTTTCTCGTAGATTTTGTTTACAAATAAATCTAATTCAGATAACTGATGCAACAAGGTTGCCATATCCTCTATGGTAACATTCCTATGATTACTCACAATAGTTGTGTACAATGCATTTAAAAAATCCTTACTACGCTCCTCTTGACTATACCCAAATTTAGGAGTGGAATAACGTATTGATGAAAGAAGTAATATTTTTTTAGCCTCTGATTTATCAGTAGTTGAAAAAAATCTATTAACACATTCTTCAATTGGTATCTCTGATCCGCCCTTGGTATCACTAAGAATATCACCTTCTACAAGGGTTTGCAACGCATTTAAAACACTCCGTGCATCGCCCCTACTTTGCTTAATTATATCAAGTTTCTCTTTTTCATCAAGACTTTGTTTCTCCTTATCTAGAACATGTTGAATTAGAAGATAACTTGCAAAAGAGGATAGTTGGTGGAATGTTATAACCTTACTATTCTTGATTATGTCTTTAATCTTTTGGTTTTTTGAATTTGATGCCATTATGACAGGGATTTCAGCATTTTTCAGGATTGATACTAAAAAAGCTGATCCTCCGTAATCATCTCTACCTGAAATTCCGTCAATCTCATCCAAGAAAAGCAAAATTTTCTTGCCTGATAGACTAGAATTAAATAAGAGAGGATTAATAATGGTTTCTAAATTTATCTTGTTTCTAAGGTCACTGGCATTTAGCTCTATCAAATCATAGTCAAAGTATGTGGATAAAGATTTTACAAAGGATGTTTTTCCTGTTCCAGGTGGACCTACCAATAAGAGTGGCTTGGTACCTTTCACCCACTTAGCAAGCCACTCTATTATATTAAGCCTTTCTTGCTCATTCCCAAAAAAACTATCTATGCTATCCACTCTATATTTCTCGGTCCACATCATAAGTACATTCCACCCCTTCCAAAAACCTAGGTCCTAATCTTAAGATCTCGTTGGAACTTTTCTAAAAGATCAGTTCGTTTTTTAACCAATTCGCTATACCAGAATTCATTATAATGACTGACAGTCAAAAACAAAAATTCAAGGTACGGTTTTATTTTAAAATCATCATCTAGCATCTCCAGTGCCAAATATGCTTCTGACAAATAAGATTTACTTTTCTCCAAAGTCAGTTTGAATCCAGACCTTACATCTTGAGTAAGTGAAGAATAGAAAAGAGGCCATGAAGGAGATTTAATTCCACCAGTTCCGATAGCGTCTTGAATTTCATTACCGCAGCCTACGCATTCTGCTGCTTTAGCCATTCCAATATAATAAATTTCTGATAAAGGTTTTTGATTAAGACACATATTTTTTCCGGCCGTACCAAGAATAGAACGATATTTTTTGTAACTGCGTTCTAAATTGTCAAACGTTAAGGCGATGGAATTAGTTTTTAAGTCGTAATCAATTTTCTGTCCCAATAAAGCATCCGTAAATCCTGCCTCAAACTCATTCATTACATCCGGGCCAGCTTGTTTAATTTTATTCCTTGCCAATGACAGAATGTAAGGGTTTAGAAATTTATAATCTTCAAGGTAATCGAGATCCTCATCCATATCTACAATCCTATCCATTGGTTCACTAAGATCAATTGCTATCAAATGTCCATCTATTACATTGTCACGCAGTGTGTTATCTTTGAAATTCTTAGTTTCAGTATAACCATCAAAAAGAGCATAAAATACAGGATATGTCATCTTTATGAAATTTGAGTTAAGTATCCTATTAATTCTATCATTCAGAACGTTACTATCAGCCATTCTGGTCATAATAATTTCAATTTGGCTTTGTTGCAGCTCAAGTTCATCAGTGCCACCTATTTCATCTATAAAAGACTTGTGGGTCTCAATGGGAGAAGAATCAGAATTTATCAAACTATAAATTCCATCTTTGTAACGTTTTACAAATCCGTCATATTGCTTTGTGGATTCTGTTAAATAATGTTTAAATAAAATATATTTTTTGTCCTTTAGTAAACCACTCCTGAGTATCTTCCTACCAGAAGGGGTTCTCAACAAATTTATCTTATTAAAAATATGATCGTCTTTACTGCTCATTCAATGTCCCTAAAGCATTTGGCAGAGTAAAATTAGTATTACCTAGACGACATTGCTATTCTTTCTTGTTCATTCTTCTTTTTGATTGCATAACTATTCATATCGTTATCGGATGCCAATATGATTTCCTTTGCCAATACTTCTTCCATAGTTTGGGGAGAAGAATAAGTTGATTCGCGCACACCTTCCGCTATAAACCTCAATGCTAAATCAACGCGCCTCAGGGGAGAGACGTCAACTGAGACATGATACACTACCCCTCCATATACTATACGAGTAGTATCTTCGTTTGGAGAAGAATTCTCTATGGCTCTTATAAGTAATTCAACAGGGTTCCTCCCAGTTTCTAATGAGATTATTTCAAGAGAAGTTTTTACTACATTCATGACTCTTGCTTTCTTACCACCCATTCTACCAGTGTTTTTTGCATATCTTTTTCCAAAATGCATTAACTTGTTAGCTAATCGCTCAATTATATTGACTTCTGCTTTCTTTAAACGCTGATGCTCATGGCGTCCAAATGTAACTGGTATAGTCATTGATGGATGTAAATGTATTACATTTTTTAATCCTTCATCTTCAATCTCGATATTGGTTGTATCCCATTTGTTGAAGAGAAGCATATTCGTTTGTTCTTTGCCGCTCATAATTATCTCCTCGGTTTCTCCTTCTTTCCTCTTACTAATTGATTAAGCGAAACACCATTTACCTTAAATACCTGCCATCTGACACCTGGAATATCACCCATTGCTCCTCCCATTGATCCTCCAATTCCTTCTAAAATTACTTCATCATGCTCGTCTACGAAGTTCAAAGCACCATCTCGTGGTAAGAAAGCAGTAATAGATTTTCCATTTTTAATTAATTGTACTCTGACACATTTACGAACAGCAGAATTAGGCTGTTTGGATTCTATTCCCACCTTTTCCAAAACAATTCCTCTAGCTTGTGGAGCACCTTCCAAAGGATTTGCTTTTTTATCAAGCATCAGCATTCTTCTCTTATAATACTTGTTTGACCACCGGGCTCGTTTCCTTTTTGTCTTTAACACTCTACCCGAAAATAATCCTAAAGGTGATTTACTCAACACATATCACATCTTTTCACTTTTAATTAATTGTTCCGGACTTATTACCAATACATTTGTAATGTTGAAATATCTTCTTGCCAAAATTCTTGCTTTATCTACATTCCTGCCATCCTTTCCTACAACAAGCCCCTTTTTTTTAGCATCAACTACAACCAAAGCTTGTTTTGTACCATCTGGTCTATCACTTAATTTTATTTCATGAATCATATTTGAATTAAAAATATTTCTTACAAAATCAAGTGGATGGTCAGAATGCTCTACCAATTCTATCTTTTTATTAATTACATTCTGTAATTGCTTTATATTTGACCCACCTTTACCTATGGCCATACCCATTTGACCCTTATTTACAACAAAAATTACTCTCTCCATTTTTTCATCCATTATACAGTCTCTAGCATCAGCAGTGGTAACATTTTGAAATAATGATAATAACCTAAATTCATCTGGAGA
Organism: Candidatus Nitrosocosmicus sp.; assembly: GCA_031177355.1. Classification (GTDB taxonomy): domain Archaea; phylum Thermoproteota; class Nitrososphaeria; order Nitrososphaerales; family Nitrososphaeraceae; genus Nitrosocosmicus. The sequence goes on from JAPSGR010000002.1 coordinate 60,946, forward strand.
CAACTTTATTTTTTCGCTCACTTTGAACTCATCCCATGACAAATCAATATTTTTTCCAACTATAAATAACTCTCTCCCACATATCCAATTTAAGTTTATTTTTAATTGTGAAACTCAACTGAAAGTTCTCATGTTAAAATATGGACTCGACCGAATACCTTGAAATGTAAAAAAAATGGGAGGACGTTAAGATCTATGATTCTTAATTCTTTAATTCAGAGATTTCTTCGTCCGACACATTTTTTAAAGAAACTACACTTGTACCGTATGAAACGCTGCATAACCTTCCTAACAGAACAGAGTTTCCAGAATAATGGATGACCTCAATTCCCCCTTCTGCAGCTATTTCCTTTAATTTGGTCTCAGATTCTAAAGGCAAAGAATTGGATACAACGATTAATTTGGTTCCCTTTATATACTGCATTACTTCCTTAAATCCAGTTTTTAATTTATGATTGGCTGCAGCTTCCTTCAACAGTTTGGTCAGTTTTTTTTCATTCATTCTGATTTTACTCCTTGACACTCATATATAGATCAATCATTCCTGTTCCTACTGGTACTGTTGCGCCAACTATAACATTTTCAGTGACCCCCTTCAATGGTTCAACCTGTCCTTCCAATGCAGCCCGTGCAATAGTAGGAACGGTAATTTCAAAAGCAGCTCTAGCTAAGACTGATGTTTTTGTGCCGGCGATCCCATGTCTACCGATTTGCTGTAGATATCCCTTTGAAGTCATCAAGTCTGCAACTAACATTATGTGACGAATATCTACCTCTAGACCTTGTTCCTCTAAAGTATTTGTTATCTCTTTTACAAGGGCTGTTCTTGCTGCTTCTATTCCAAGGGTTTGCCAAATTTCAAAAACATTGTTTGTAGTAATTCTAGTAACATCTATTCCTTCGACCAAGACAACCTTTGCCAAATTGGACCCAGCTGTCTGAATAACCCATTCATCATTTTGTTTAACAATGGTAACTCTTTCAATATCAGGGACTCCTTTAACACGGCCATTTAAGAGCTTGTTTCTTAGAGTAAGGAGGGTTTGAGCATCCGGTTCCTGGGACAACGATATTTTAATGAATAATTGGTCTTCATTTACAGTAACTTCATATCTCTTCTTGGAACTCTTTAAAACTTCGTGAATTTCTTGAATTGAGGTTCCCCTATCGGCAATTTTCTTATCAGAGAAATAGAAGGTAAGATTTCCGCTATAGTCTGTATCAACTTTACTAACTAAATCCGATATTCTCGTGAAGATTATTTTCTTTGCAACTTCTAAAGCTTTTTCTCGGGACAGTCTATGCTCTTCGTCTAAATATATATCCATAGTGGGAGTGACAGGTTTCTTTCTTGCGTCCACCAGTTCAATTAGTCTAGGTAATCCTAAGGTAACGTTTCTTTCCTTTACACCAGCAAAATGAAAAGTTCGTAAAGTCATTTGTGTTCCTGGCTCCCCTATTGATTGAGCTGTAACGACACCAGCCGCTTCCCCAGGTTCAACCATTGCTTTTTCAAATAGGTCCATTATCTTGTGAATTACCTTCTTGATGCCAGTTTTGCTAAGGGGATAAGAAATTAATGCAGATTCTATCTCTTGTCCCAATTTGGGATTCATCTTTTCTTTGAATTTCAGCAAAAGTTCTTTCATTTCCTCTTCTGTAGTCTTCGTACCATCATCAATTACCGATTCACTTTCAACTACCCTATTTATGTTTACAGCATCACCATGGTCACTTTTGGCTGGATCAATACCATCATCTCCATAAATATACTGAACAATATTCCCATGGGGATCTCTTACTGTCAAGTCATACTCTATTTTTAAATGTTCTAAGGCGTTGATTAGTCTTCGTTGCATGTATCCTGATTGTTGGGTCCTCACAGCAGTATCAACTAATCCTTCTCGTCCCCCCATGGCATGAAAGAAAAATTCGATTGGATTGAGTCCATCTCTATAGTTTGATTTAACAAATCCTTTTGAGTCAGGGTTTTGATCGCCGGGCCTGAAATGAGGCAAAGCCCTGTTCCTATATCCCTTAATGATACGTTTGCCTCGTATAGACTGTTGACCCAATGCAGCCGTCATTTGTCCGATATTTAAGGTAGACCCTCTAGCACCCGTTGAAGCCATAATAACCCCAGAGTTATCATCAGGGAAAGATCTATCAGCAATTTTACCTGCTCTATCTCTGGCTCGCGATAACTCGTTTACGACATATAACTCCAATGCTTCTTCAGGTGATAATCCACGGGTTAACGGTAAAGTACCATCATGGTATTGTTTTATCAATTCATCTATTTTGTTATATGTCTTTTCGATAACATCATAGATCTCCTTACGAGTTTCATCACTTAACCACAAGTCAGAATAACCATAACTGAATCCTTTATGAGTAATATAGGTCTTGAGCATTATGAGAATGGCGTCAAGGAATCTTTTTGCTTCATCATTACCATAGTCTTTAGCTATCCGGTGTAACACACTATCAGGTTCTTCGGCACCTATCGAGGCCTTGTCTATAACACCTGATATCAATTGTCCATTTTTTATTACAACATCTTTACCTTGTAATTTAGAAGCCTTATTCCACTTGGAGGTAATTACAAAGTTAAAGTCTTTTGGCAAGAATAATGAGAACAACTGTCTTCCCGTATAAAACGTTCTTCCATCCTTTTCAATTTCCGGCTTTGGTAACGGACCATTATAACCTCCTAAATAAGCAAAATTAGAGATTTCATCAGCAGTTAGAAGTGTCTCCTCTTTAGTCAACAAGAATGCACCAGTGATAAAGTCTCTAATCGCACCGATAATTGGCCCACCATATCTGGGAGATATTAATTGATCTTGCACCTTCATCAACAATGCAGCTTCAGCTCTTGCCTCTTGACTTTGTGGAACATGCAAATTCATTTCATCACCGTCAAAATCAGCATTATAAGGAGGACAAACGGCAGGATGGAGTCGAAACGTTCTGTAGGGCAGTACCCTGACAGTATGTGCCATGATCGACATTCGATGAAGAGATGGTTGACGATTAAAGATTACAACATCTCCATCCATCAAGTGACGTTCAACTGTATAGCCATTCATCAATGAATCCGCAATTGCAGCTCTATCAGTGACATAGTCTAGTCTTATTTTTACGCCATCAGGTCTTATAATATAATTTGCTCCTGGATAATTGTTAGGTCCATTTAACACAAGTGCTTTTAACTTCTCCACATTCCATGAAGATACAGTTTCAGGTATAGTAAGCTTTTTAGCCACATCGCTTGGGACTCCCACATCCGAAATAGTAAGATTAGGATCCGGAGAGATCACCGTTCGACTTGAAAAATCGACTCTTTTTCCAGATAAGGAACCTCTAAATCGCCCTTCCTTTCCTTTCAATCTCTGGGTAATAGTCTTCAGAGGTCTGCCAGACCGATGATGTGCCTGTGGAATACCTGAAACCTCGTTATCGAAGTATGTTGTAACATGATACTGTAATAAATCAACCAAATCTTGGACAATCAGTGGTGGTGTTCCTGCTTCTTTACTCTCTTTCAATCTCTGATTGACTCGTATAATATCGACTAGTTTGTGAGTCAAATCATCCTCGGATCTAATACCAGTTTCTAAAATTATCGATGGACGCACGGTGACAGGAGGTACCGGCAAAACTTGAAGGATAAACCATTCTGGTCGAGCCGTTTTGGGATCATATCCTAGCAAGATTAGATCTTCATTCGAAACATTAAGCAATCTCTCTCTTATTGTAATTGGTAATAACCTATTTTCACCTACATCTGTCTTTTCGACAAATATAGTAGGTTTTGTAAAAATTAGATCATACTGTTCCTTTTGACAATGAGGACATACTTTTACCTTCTTCGCTTTCTCAATAATCTCATCCTTTACATTTTCGAGGGTAATTACAGCATACGCAGCTTTACTATCCCTAAGATTCTTATATTTTTCTAAATCCTCACTGTTAAGCTTTATCCTATTACACGATCTGCATGTGATTAACAGTAACTTGTGGATATCATCTATAAAGGCAATATGTAAAACGGGTTCAGCAAGTTCTATATGGCCAAAGTGACCAGGACATCTGGCAGATGTATTTCCACAAGTCGCACATTTTTGTCCGGGCTCTAATGTTCCTAGGCGGTTATCCATTAATCCTCCCTGTACGGGCATACCATCCTCATCATATGTCTCAGGTGCAGTTACCTCTGTGACGCTAAATTTTCTTACCTCTACCGGAGACCATATACTAAATCTAATTCCATCCAATATTTTTATTAATTCATCATTCATTTAACAAAACTCCCACTTAAAATACCAAAAATAGAAAGGTTCAAACCTTCTCCTTTACCAATAATCGTGGAGCCACATTTAAACTCATCATTTCTTGTAATAGCAACTTAAAAGCATATGCAATTATCACGTTAGAGATCTTTGCTTTATCGCCGCAAACTCTACAAACATATTTTCTTTGTTTAGTATCAAAATATGATAATAGACCACACCTTTCGCATACATTTATTTCGGCTTTGTCTGACTCCTCCAACAGTCTATCTTTTAACATCATAGAAGCACCATAGGCTATCAAACAATCTCTCTCCATTTCACCAAACCTTAGACCTCCTCCTCTCGCTCTTCCTTCCGTAGGTTGTTTAGTTAACATTTGTACTTGTCCTCTTGCTCTACTATGAATCTTGTCCGCTACCATATGATGGAGTTTTTGATAATAAACAACTCCTATATACACATCCACCGGAAATTTTTTACCTGTTCTACCATCGTACATCACTTCTTTTCCACTATGCTTAAAACCGTAACGCTCCATTACATCTTTGATATCATTTAATTTTTCGCCTAGAAATGCAGAACCATCAACGATCTTGCCTCTAAGTGATGCAGCCTTGCCTCCTAGGGATTCCATAAACATACCCACAGTCATTCTAGAAGGAAATGCATGAGGATTGATCATAACATCAGGTACAACTCCATCCTCTGTGTAGGGTAAATCTTCCTGGTTTACAAGCATTCCGACCACCCCCTTCTGACCATGTCTTGATGCAAATTTATCGCCTATTTCTGGAATTCGCATATCTCTTACCCTAATCTTATACATTTTGCCTCCCTCCACCGATTGTGTCATTATAACTGTGTCTACAACACCATTCTCAGAAGGCCTCACACCAATTGAGGTATCCCGCCTATAGGGCCCCTTTACTTCAAATTCCTTGTATTCTTCCATAAATCGAGGGGGCGATGTTCTACCTATTAATATGTCACCCCCATTTACCACGGATTCATGCATTATAGCGCCATCCTGTTCTAATAATCGATAGGATTTTTCTCCTCTGTAACCACGAATATTAGCATCCGATGATGGTATTTCGAAGGTATCCTTCATGCCTCCAGGATATTGCTTTGCTTCAGCTTCATATACACGATAAAAGAATGTACGAGCTAGTCCTCTATCAACTGATGATTTACTAAATACTACGGCATCTTCAATATTATACCCCTCAAATGGGAGAACAGCCACGACACAATTTTGACCCGTAGGCCTTTCATCTAAACCAAGTAAGTTTATCGCTTTAGTAGTAACGACTGGCATTTGTGGATAGAGCATAAAATGTTGCCTCACATAAGTGCTTGCGTTCATTAGCGGTGTAGAAAATCCTAAACTTTGTTTAGCCATGGCACTCTCGTATGTATTTCTTGGTGATTGATTGTGTTCTGGATAAGGGATTATAGAAGCGCCCACACCCAATATAGAGGACAAGAAAATTTCAACATGTGTATGATCTGAGGTAATATTCTTCAATTCACTGGCGATATAGCAGTTTTCTTCTTCGTTAGCGTCAACCAATTCAATAATACCCATATACAAGAGGTCAGTCCATGATAAAAATTTCTTTGAAATCTTATCGATTACTTCCTTGGTTAACAAAATATTTCCATCCTTAACTATTGCAACAGGTCGTAAAACTCTTCCAGAATTGCAACTAATGTATAACCTTTTAGTAGCATTCTCATTTAATGAAGAATAAAAATATATTCCCATATGGGGATGCATTCTTCCAGATCTTCTCATTGTACGTAAGCGATTAGCTAATGAGCCTCCATCTTCAATGTATCCAATCAATCGACCATCAACAAATATTCGTGCGCCCTTTTGCTTTAACTCATCATTAGTTTCATTAACATTTTGGACGCCTAATTCATACAACTTTTCTATTACATCAGAGGACAATACACTTACAGATATTACAGCAGACAAAGCCAAATTCTTAACTAGTCCACAGTTTGAACCCTCAGGGGTCTCAGATGGACATATTCTTCCAAAATGAGTCGCATGCAAATCCCTTGCTTCAAAATTAGGTTGACTTCTGCTAAGAGGTGACTGAATTCGCCTTAAATGACTTACCGTTGACATATAATTAGTTCTATCCAACAATTGAGTAACGCCGACTCTACCTCTGCCCCAGTTGCCAGTAGCGATAGCGTTATTCAGCTTGTCTGAGATAATCCCCGGCCTAACTGCAGCGGCAACGGCATTTATTCCACGTTTCTGGCCCGACCTCTCTAATTGGTATTTCATATCTCGAATGAGATTTCTAAATGCTGTTCGGAATAAATCAGCTAACATTTGTCCAGCAAATTTAATAACTTTGTTTCCATAATGGTCCTTATCATCAGGATCTATCCAGTTAAGATTTAGCTCTATCAATTTGCATGCGGATTCTCCTAAAAATAATGCTTTCTCGTAACGGTTATCAGGATTTTTTCCTAAATGAGGTAGCAGACCCCAATCAAGCAGGGTTTCAGCTCTTTTAATTTGAAATTCTTCCAACATACCAGGAGCAATTCTCTTACTTATGTAAATAATGGCATCCATACTAGTTGTTACCTCGCCAGATTTTTCAAATGAGGGTTCCAATTCGTCTTGGATAGAATCGTTAAGTGATACTGCATTCGCGATATCCTTGTCGGACTCTAACCCTAATGCTCTCACTAATATTATTAGTGGGATATCCACAGGTGAGCCAGGGATTTTTGATACAATAGAGCCATCTGGCCTCATTATCAATTCTAATTTGGCCCTATATCCTACTATCGACGAATATACTTTGGCTTTATAAAGCATAGTCCCAGAGGTTTCCTCTATATCTACAATGATCTTGTTATATGATAGGTCCTCTAATCCTACAATGACTCTTTCTGAACCGTTAATAATAAAATAACCTCCTGGATCTTTAGGATCCTCACCGACATCGACTAATTTTGCTTCAGAGTAATTATTTAACATACAAGCATTTGACTTGACCATTACTGGCATGTCCCCGATATGAATAAAACGTGACTCCAAAGTCTTTCCCTCTTCAACAATACTGCATTCTAACATTATTGGAGAAGCATATGTTAAATTTCGAAGTCGCGCTTCTACGGGGGCTACATGAGTAATAGAACCATCTAATTCCATTATTCGGGGCTGTTGCATCTTTATTTTGCCCAACTTAATCTTATATGGATATTCGGCAGTTTCAATTTCAATCTCATTTACTTCATCTATTATACTTTGAAGTCCCCTTTCAATAAATTCATTATAAGAATTAAGATGTTGCCTAGCGACCCCTTCTCTACGCAATATATCATTTATTATAGGCCACATATCAATAGAATTATTATTAATACTGACTGTCATGATCTAGATCAACCTTCTACTACGTATCGGTAATATACACTTTCACCCGCCGTTGAGCTCTTTCTAGTAATTTTTATGACATCCCCAGGTTGGGCACCCAAACCTTGTATACCTTTATCTGATGACATGATATAAGGAAATTGGCTAGGTTTGGAATTATATTTTTTAAATATCACTTCCGCTTCGTCCTTTGAGAGTATTTCATGTCTAGGTTGATAAATATGATTTACAATTCTTACTTCTTTCTTCTCAGCGGACACTAATTCTTCTCTCCTTATCTAAAATGTAACTGCATAATAACAAGATAATTATCAAATACCCTATAAAACAATGGTCGATTATATATAATATTCCTTTTATACAAATAACTCATTATTGGTGGGTAATATTTGGAATGCAAGCTTCCTGCTTTCCCCTGTCTTTAAATCATCATAATAGAAGATTTGGATTTCAGTTCTTAACCATAAAATAGAATGAGATAATGCAATATTTGCAATTTTGAATCAGTTAGTGAACATCAATATTAATCATATTGATTATCATGAACAGTTTCTTCTAATGATGTAAAACCTGAGTAATATGCGAACATAGTAACAATCACATTAACAACTTCTAATATTACATATATCAACGATACTTATAAATAAAAACCTTCCATATTAAGAATAATCCAATAGGATAATTAAATATAAGAAATAATCTTATATGATAACATTATTATAATAATTAACTGTTGCAAAAGAATGAAGGCTCGTATGTTGTTAGTGCAAACTTTAACAAATTATTCAGTGCAATAGTTTTGGTTAATCTATTTTATGTAGGATTCGTTAACCATTTACCGGAATCTGATTTAGTTTATTCAACTATAGACGCTAATTCTAAATTTAACAATTACAGTTCCTATAATACTAATTTCCAAGCGAACCAAACCCATACTTCTGAATTGCTTATTGATTCTTATTACCAGATTAAACTAGGCGATACAATTGACCTAGTTATGATTTCAAGTTCTGGAAACAAAATTTCTGCTTTAAATTATGATGAAGATGAAAACAGTATAATGCTGCTACTTAGTCCGTCAGATGCAAAAGGTAACAGCATATTGATAGATATTCCAAGAAATATACTTGATTCAACAATAAATGGAAATGACAAAAATTTTACCGTGATGGTAGACGACCAGCCAGCAAAATTTTTGGAAATATCAAATGACAGTGAGTTAAATTCAATTTCAAATAGTCAGATAGATAACATATCAGAAATACAATACTCAAATAATGTCGACTCAAGAAAATTGATGATTGAATTTGGAGCAGATTCAAAAATAATTAAAATCAGTGGCACTGATACCAATAACTTGATTAATCAATCTAAAAGTTTGAACATTCCAGGCAACCAAACTACTCAAGAGAAGGATGGTCAGCAAGATATTTTTTTTCCCATTTTATATATAATAGTGACAGTCGGGATTGCAGTCTTATACTTCCTTCACAGGAAAAATAAGTTACGGATAATGAGAAAAACAAAGTCAAGATAGATGGGATTGAACTACGAATTTAGTAAGTTCATATAGAAGATAAATATTTCATTTAATTAGAAATTATTGTTCTAAAGAATATTAACAGTTATTAGTTCTCATTGGCACTCCACGTATTTTTGTCTGAAAAAAGATTTTGTAGTTTAAACAAAATGAAAATCACTTTTTATCTGACTTAATTCTACTATGTAGTTGACAAACTTTGCGTTAAAACGGGCACATATTATTGATAGTTATCCAACAAATTACAAAGTATCTATATATTTTAAAAAAAATCATTTGTATAAAATTATAATCAATGTCAATACACTTCCTAAATGAATAGCCTAGAATTATATATCTGGAGCAAATATGCAGTAAAATGTCTTTATTTCCGAAAAAATCATTATAATAGATGAAAATTTTTTTAAACTAAAATATGTATAATGAAGTAGATTATTGTAATTGACATTAGACTATAACAAAATGATTGAAATAATCTTAGAAAAGAAGCAAGAACTCGATTTTGATAAGGTAAAAGAGATGATTGAAGAAAAAAAAGCTAATGTTGGTGCAGGTTATTTAACGGATCAAGGTGCGTTATTTTTAGTAGCTGCGGATTTAGGCGTATCGCTTGAGAAATCTCCAAAGACAGAATACAGCCTCAAAGACATTTTTATTGGAGCCAGAGATATAACAGTTATTGGGAGAATAATTACTATTAATCCTATCAGAACCTTCCAAAAGAGAGATTCGGATCAGCAATCCAGAAATCGAATTATTACTATATATGATAAGGACTCTAGCATTAGAATAAAGCTTTGGGATGAATTAGTAGATTTTCCTGAACAACTTAATTTAAGACACGGGGATTTGATCAAGGTGTCTAATTGTCAAGTAAAGTCAGGGATGGATAACAAACCAATTGTTAATTTAGGTAGCAATGGTTCCATAGAGTTGATAGTAGATGACAATAAGTATCAGGTTCCAACATTATCAGAAATTACCGAATCCGTCGATGATCTCAGCATGCCTAAAGAAAATTTAGTCATCGTTGGCAAAATTAATTCAGATCCTAGAATTTCTGAATTTACAAATAGTAAAGGCGAACGCGCGAAATCGTTACACTTAGAGCTAGTAAATGAAGATAATTCACGTAAGATCCGTTCTGTAATTTGGAATATAAATGAAGAAAACGTTCCAAAGTCATTAACAATGAATTCCCGAATAAAATTGATTGGAGTAAAAACAAAAATAGGCAATCCTAATTTTGGTAATGGTGACTTGGAAATTCATGGTGATGAAGGAACCGTTTTAGAATTTGTTGATCAGGAAAAACCTATCGAAAATTATGTTTTGCGGATCATATCCAGAAGAATAGACAGGTCTGAAAACAAGTTATTATGTATGGCCGTAGACAGAGAAAGCAGACCATATTTCTTGAATATAAACACTAAGCTCTTTGAACTCGAGATAAATCCTAATGACATAATAGAATGTTACCCGAATAGAATACTCGGTAATTCTATTGAAGTGACTGACCAAGATTCTTTTCTTCATGTCCTGAAGGAAGAACAGGATTTACCTCGAGGAGAGGAATTTGAAGTAAAGATAAGGAACATTAGTGTAGTCAATAGGCCCTATATAGTAGAAGCCATTGTCCTTCAAGTGCCAAATAAGGCAGATGTCAATACTAAGAGTGGCGAATTAGTAACAGTAGCTGATACAATTATCGGAGACGATACAGGCGAAATACGACTCGTTGGATGGAGGGAAAATAGTATCTTAGTGAGCCAATTGAAAATAGGAGAAAGAATTAAAGTATTTGCTGCAAATGCAGTGAGCGGAAAAGAAGGAAATGTAGAGTTATCGTTAAAGCCTTACTCAGACATAATCACAGTTTCCTAACTCATTAGTATATTAGAGTTGATAAATAAACATTCAATTAGCTTTCCCAGAATCCCCTAGTCATTACATATTGTTTCTCTGCTTCGTAGACCGCCTTTAATAAATTATCATCATCAGTATAATTTCGTAATATTCGCGCACATGTGTCAACACCAATACCATGACCAGATAACACAAATATGGCTAACTTACCAAAGTTATTTATTAGTGACGCCAATTTCCAGGCTCTATCAAATCTGTTGATTTCTTCCTTTGAGAGAGTACCCCCAACTAATTTACGACTAATAATATTCCTCAAGTCATCGTCCTTCCAAAATGTTGCAGCGATTAATTTCGATTTACAGTATGGACAACCCAGTTTTGGGGGTATTTCTTGAGTTTCGTATATTCGTTCCCATCGTGCACATCTAACACAAATCAATTTGTGTTTAGTTTTTGTCAAGCGTTCTCGTATTAATTCAAGAATTCCATTCTCCATGCCTTGAGGTGATGAAATAGTCTTCTTAGATTTTGACAAAATTGGCTGGGACAAGCCAGAAAATTGATCGCTATCAATCCAACATAATTTAATGGATCCTGATTTAATTTTTTCAATAATGCGTGATGTACCTTGGATATCAAATTTATCATGTATTAATTCTCTTATGGATTCTTTGCTCACCGCTGTTTTACGATATTTCTCATATAGCATACGAGCCATCCTTTTGTCGTAAACTGAATCCTTTTTGATGATCCCAAATCTTTTTGCCACCATCCACACCTTCCAATTTATATTGTATGTACCAGTAAAGGAGGCTATCAAGACGGATTCGATATCAAATTCGTTTTCAAACAACTGTAAGATATGATTTTCCCTTAATCTTGTGTTTAAAGAGCTTAACAAAATCCTATAAGGGTCAGATCGGTATTCAACTTCATAACCTGTCTTTGAAGATATAAATGTAGAAAAGAGAGATCCTAAGGTGTTATTTATTTTAGATCCAAATGTACTATGAATAACTACAACGTTGTCTGAAGGCTTTGACTCAATGACGATGTTATGTGAATCTGGAATAATTTTCAATGGTTTCATATATTCATTCAGTTTAGTTATTAGCTCTGGAGTAAGATGATGCAGTATACTTGTAAGACCAGGTTGTCTGGCTCGCAAGCTCATTCTTATTTTGCCAACCAACACAGCCGTTTCGTAATCGACAGGAATCATTTCGCCTACCCAATAAGGGATATTTATTGGGGCCCCGTTAAGAGGTTCAACATGAACTTGAAATTTTCCCTCATTAACTGCTAGGATTCTCCATTGGGAGCCTTTTAATACAAAGACATTGCCTCTTTCTCCATAATCCCCTACAAATTGCTGGTCTAAAGTCCCTATTCTCTTATTAGATATAGAGTCGATTACTTCAAATTTTACCACATGGGGTATTGTAGAGACATTCTCATAATAGTAAATATATGATCTTCCGGTTCTCGAAATAAGATTATTTTCATGATCCAATTTAACGAGATAATTATTTGCCAAAATGCTTAAGCAATCTTTGAAATCAAAGTAAGTTAATGACTTAAATAGAAAAGATGAAGACAAAACTTCATAAAGCCTAGTCAATTCTAATTTTTCTCGACTCTGTAAGACGGCACCCACTATATTATGGGCTAACACGTCAAGAGAACATTGATGAGGGGTCTGTTCTTCAATGGAGCCACTATTTACTCTCTGTATAATACTCAAAGACTCAATAAAGTCATCATAATTATTGGTCAAAATCAAACCCTTTGCTGATGAGTTACGCGTGTGCCTGCTTCGTCCTATCCGTTGAATTAGTTTTGAAACTTGTCTTGGAGAGCCATAATGAATTACTAGATCAATAGACCCGATATCTAAACCAAGCTCCAAAGAGGATGTACACACTACAATTCCATCAAAACCTTTTCGAAGAAAATCCTCTGTTTCTTCTCTCACATCTCTAGATAAAGAACCGTGATGTACATGAATTTCGACTACTTTTTGATTTTTCAGTATGGTTCCCATGAATTCTGATTCATCTCGAGTATTTGTAAAAAGTAATACGGATGATCCAGGATGATTAGTGGACACATATTCAAGTATATAATCAGAAACATCTTTGATCGAACCTTCGATATGTTTAAGTTCAAGGTCATATTTTCGAAGACTTTTATCAATCAGAATTGCGCACTTTCTTTGATTTCCAACAAGAAAATTAGCAGTAGTAGAAATATCACCAATAGTAGCAGAAATTCCAATTCTACAGAAACCAGAATTATATAGAGTCAATCTCTCCAATGCTAATGAAAGATAAGCACCCCGTTTTGATGGGATTATTTCATGTATTTCATCAATAATTACCCATTGGACGGATTTTAACAAATCGCTCATTTTTTCATTGACCAGCATTATTCCCAAAGATTCTGGTGTAGTAATTAGTATCTCAGGAGGAGTTTCAATAATCTTTTTTCGTCTAGAATAAGGAGTGTCCCCATGTCGTACGTCAACAGACAAATTTTCTGCGGTGGCATACTTGATGATTCTTCTCAATACATCGTTGTTTAATGAGCGCTGAGGTGTAATATACAAACATTTAATTCCGTTATTTTTTTCTAATCTGTCCTTTCCTAAAATCTTCTCATTGCTTAGAATGCTAATAACAGGAATAATTGCAGCTTCGGTCTTTCCAGAGCCGGTTGGAGCTACTAACAATGAATTTTTTCTGCGGGCTAATACCTTGTAAGATTGATCCTGTATTGATGTTAAACGTTCGAAAGATTCCTTTGTAAATTTGTTTAAAATTAATCGTTCTACTTGAGCGTAATGTTCATTCAACTTTATCAATTTGTGATTTGTTTTTGTTCTTAGAGGTCTTCCTTCCAACTTTTCCGGATCCACTGATGGTTTCGACTTTCTTTCTTTCTCCTTTTAAAATCATAAACTCATAAGTGAAAATAAGTATTAAAGCGGTAATGAAAATTACTAGAGATGAAGAAAAGACCATAGTATCAAACAAGTCGGCCATTATGCTAACAATAATTTTAAGCAGTCAACATATAAATATGTTAAATCTAAATATTTTCACTTAAATAGGTTTTTATATATAATAGTTCTTTGTTAATTGTTTTACTATTTGGTTTTAATCAGGAACTGTGATTATTATGTACTCGAGGTCGTCTGAGTCGAATCCCAATATGCAAGAAACACAATCTGTTATGGCAACAATTCTTCAAAATTTGCCTCGAGAATGTTCTTTGACAAAGATAGAATATGAAGGTCCAAGGATAGCACTTCACACCAACAATCCAAAATTTTTGCTAGAGAATAACAAGATTCTCGCCAACATAGTTGCGCAGATTAAAAAGAGAATAGTATTACGAATAGATGAAACCATAAGAGTTGAGGAAGAAAAGGTAAGAAAAATTGCTGAAAAATATATAACCAGCAAATACAATATTTCCGATATTCTGTTTGATCCAGCCCTTGGAGAAGCAGTAATTTTCCTAAAAAAATCAGAGACAAATAATATCGATAGTATTGTTAATCAAATAACCTTAGAGACTGGTTGGAAAACAACATTTAGAAAAACTCCAAAGATAATTTCCTCTATAAAATCAATAAATAAAATCGCAAAGGATTCCTCGGATTATAGAATTCAGTTTTATAAAAGAGTTGGCGAAAAGATTTTTAGAGAAAAAATAGATCCTAATGTAGAAACAAGTTTAATATCCCTAGGAGGATTTGCAGAGATAGGCCGATCTGCCATGCTATTGAGCACCAATGAAAGTAATGTCCTCCTGGACTGTGGATTGAACAGTTATACTAACGATCCGCTTTTGAAATTCCCCAGATTTGACTCGATTGGTATGAAACTTTCAGAGATTGATGCGGTATTATTAAGCCATGCACATTTTGATCATACTGGGTTTCTGCCAATTTTGTTCAAATATGGATATAAAGGTCCAGTATATTGTACAGAACCAACAGCATACTTAATGTATATACTTTTTAGAGAACATGTAAAAAATAATGGGGTATATGCAAATTATATTGATAAAGACTATGAAAAGATTTTCTCACACCTAATCTATTTAAATTATAACGTAGTCACTGATCTCACTCCAGATATCAAGGTTACACCATATAATGCAGGACATATCCTCGGATCATCATCATTTCACTTTCATATAGGCAATGGGGATCATAATTTTGTTTACACTGGAGATATTAAATTTGGGAAAAGCTCATATTTAGAAAATGCCGTATGGAATTTTCCTCGAGTCGAAACCCTGTTAATCGAAGGGACAAACGGTGGAAGAGAAGATTCTTATTCAGCTAGGGAGGAAGCAGATTCCAAATTAATAGAAGAATTGAATCACATAATAAAAGATAAGAAAATTATGTTGATGCCAACTCAATTGATCGGAACCTCGCAGGAATTAATAATAACATTAGACCATTTTATGAAAGAGAAGAAAATTAAGAAATGCAAAATATTCATGGACGAAATATTGTCAGAGATAAATTCTATTCATGAGTATGATTCAGAATTCCTTAATAAGGATTTGCATGTGAGTATTATGTCAGGAGAATATAACCCGTTTCGATCAAGAGTCATTTCTGTAATTTCAGATATCGAAAAACAGGAATTAAGCCCCGGAATAGTAATTTGCCCATCGTCAATGTTAAATTGTAATCAAAGCTTCAGGTATCTAAAGAGAATAGCAACCGACCCAGAGAATTTAATCATTTTTACATCCAAACCCAATGGACCTAGTATGGCTAAGCAAATCATTGATGGAAAAAGAATATTTTCAAATGGAAAGGAAGAGATTGATATAAAATGTAGGATAGAAACTCTATATGCACTAAGTTCACATTCAGATTTTAATCAGCTCAATGCATATATTTCTAGACTGAGACCAAAGCTCAAAAAAATAATTGTTAATCATGGAGAGAAGGCCAAGATTCAAAATTTCTCAAGTTACTCGAGTAAGGTCCACAACATTTCAACTCAATACATGCAAAATCAAGAGGCCATAAAATTATTATAGTTACGAATCTTAACTATGCGATTAGAATTATTTTAATTTTATTCACCGTGCCAAATTTTAACATCAGGTGGTGTAAGTATAATTCTTTCTTCACCTAATCTCGCCATATCCCCTCCCAAAGATGTAACAGAATCATAGAGAACTTCAACGACATTTTTTAGGTCGCCAACATCTTTTTGAGCTAAAGGAGTTATCCTTATAATAATTATCATCTTTCTTTCGATATCCCTTTTAATATCGTCTAGATCCTTCGTATCACGCAAGGTAAACGTTTTTAAGTAAATATGTCGATTTTGGGGGTTTTTTGGTGACATTTTATTAAGTGTGTTATAAAATTATAGAAAAAATGATTAATATAAATATCGAAGAATTGTATTGATATATTTTGGTGGCAAATTTAGATCCTGAATAGCTCTACTTCTTTATTATCGCATCGTTGTGACGAAACCAATTTTGTCCAATTCCTTTTCTTATTCACAATTCTTACCTCATAAAAACAGTCTTGGACAGTATCTGAGTAACGTAAGGTTATCTTTATAGATCGTTCAAGTAATTTTTTATGTTTGCGCATGTCAGGTTTTATAGAAAATCTTAATATAGATACCGGTCCCGGAATGGAAATTGGTTGAATGAGATAATCCATTTCCTCACAATAGGAAAGGAGCATTTCGTTTTCTGCATGATTTCTACCAACAACAAGTTTTGAATATGAATCTAGTCGGAAATGTCTTCCAATTTTTAAAAGGTCAACATCATTAAGACTCGGTTCTGACGCTTCATGCTCAAATAAATCTCTTACTCTTTTTGAGAATTGAGGATCTGTTAAAAGGCATCCTCCCGCCGAGTTGGGAGGATCCATTACACCATATTTAGTAGCCAGATCTAACTGTCCTCTTCTTGAACGCCCTCGAATTGATCCCAAGAGGGAACGGTTTATTATTCCCTTAGATTCTACTTTTGTAGGAGTCATCAATTTAGCAGATAAGGGTCGCAAGACTTTTCCTTCCATATCAGTATTTTTTTCTATAATTGACAAGGCGTTGGAATTCTGGCTCATAGGTCTTTGATGGAGTACCTCCCCAGTGATAACAAATGAAGCTCCAATTTTTTCCATGTGCTTCTTTGCCTCTTCATACATCATCATCCGGCAATCAATGCAAGGATTCATTCCAGAGCCATATCCATATTTTGGGTTTTTTAACATAGTTAGATATTCCTTACCCAAATAGACTGTTTTCAAATTGATGTCTAGTTCGGTTGCAACTTCTAAAACCTTGTGGCCACATCCTTTACCACAATCAAAATCACAGAAAGGAGTTTTAATGGCTACAGCCTCTACTTCGATTCCCTGTTCTTTCATCATTCTGACTGCTAACTGGCTATCTAATCCTCCAGAAAGCAATGCAACTGCCTTTATTTTGTCTTTTTGTTTATCACTGCGCGGATCGTCATGATCATCATAATCAGTCTTGGTTTTTTCTTCCGACTTTAATTCGGGTTTGGACATATTGTACGGGATCATTTCTTATTGATTAGCGACATCTTTATACTTAGCTATTTACGTCAGTATTTCTTTTGACGGTAATTTTTTTAGAATACAATCATCCGTGATATTTCTTTGAAAAAGACGAATTTTATTCTTTACATGTCTGAGAGTTCCGGATACAGAGACAATAATTAATTCTTGGCTAATCAGATATAAAGAAATTAAGGTATCAGATAGAGAATCGAGAGAACATTTTAGTAACAATATATTGTCAATGGGATTCTTCGTTTTTACAAGACGAGTAAGAGAATTGGAATATCCTATGGTTCCAAATAACTCGATATACCGGGTAGAAAATTCTATAAAAATGTTGTCTGGAAAAAAAGAAGATTTACATGGAAAAAATACTGCAATATAACGGAATTTTTTCTTATTCAGTGTCATATATTACTCCTCTATTTTTATTTTCTAACCAACTACACAAACTGGACCAATATTCGGCCGTAGAGATATTCATTTTATTTAATATAGAATCAATGATTCTAGGTGGTACCAACTCATAGATATTACTTGCTCCACTAGATAGAATGAGCTGGTGTCTGTACTTTTTACACATATGATATAAATGCTTGACATTAGAAAACCATTTTCCTATTTCATGAGAATTAAGGTATTTTAAGTTTGAAAGTAGGAATTCGAATCCTATATTTTTTCCAGATAATTTTTGTAAAAGGGGCTTGTAGTTCAATGGCTCAGTTACTACAAGAACATCATATCCTGAATGCTTCATATCGAACTTATTATCAAGAATCTCATAAAGTAAGTACATGTAATCATTATTTAACTTCAATTTGTGATTCTCGCTATTTTTGACCTTCATAATTACAGAACCTCTGTTCAAATTTTTCATTTTATCATTAGGTATACCGATAGTGTTGACGTAAAAATACCTTTTTATAAATGTCAAAGTATTTTCATCGCATTCAAAGTTTATAGATAAATCAATAATGCCGCTGAATTTAGTCAATCCTATTCATCTTATTTTTCAAACTTTCCTTTACGTCTAAAAATTATTCTAACTGAATCATTATCGGATAGACGGACTTTTCCTAAACAAAATTTCTGTTTATCTAATCTCACATATATCGATCCCTTCTCATCAACGTTATTTTTAAGATATAGATCGATTTCTATCTCCCCGTAGATTCCCTTAAGTTCATTCATGAGAATTTCAAAATAATTATCTATGTATTTTGTCAAAGTGATATTGATGCGAGTAATTGGATTTTTCCAATGACCTTCCGTTTTCACAATTTTGATTTGTTTTGAAGTAGATGACTTTTCAAAATATTCTAAAATGTATTGTATAATTTTGTTATCATCTTCAGTTGCATGCGCAAGTATCGAAATATCGAGAGATGAAAACAATGTTTCAGATGGTAATCCTATGCTTCTTTCTCTTCTGGTAATTCTTCTTCGAGATCTTCATTGACTCCGTCTGTTGATGCAGGTTCAGCCTCCGGTAGATTATCCGAATTCGAGTCCAATTGTGTCTCTTCTGACTTGAGAGGAGATGAAATCAATTTAGTCTTACGTACACCAACGTGTCTAATAATTGCGATCTTTCTTGCTTCCTCCATCATGTCAGATCCCATCTTTCCCATAGTTGCCTCTTTGACAAAGTCATTGAGAGACAAAGTTGGGATTTTTTCTCTTAATAATCGATCCATCGATAATCGAATTTCATGTTTTTTTGCAGAATTGATTCTTCTTTGAGTGAATGCCGTAACTGAAACTCTAAACACATATCCATCACTTGTTGTATATTCATCTACAAAATTTATCATCGAGCTGCCTCGTCTGATTAAACTTCTTAAGAATTCTTTAGCATATTCATGGCCCTTAAATATTGTCGAAGCAATTCCCGCATTAATCCTGTCTATTTGAACAAAAATCTTTGTTTGATGCTGCGTTGGGTCTTGTTTAAGCATATCGTACAATGTATTTTCAATTACTCTCCCCTTTGCATTGGTTGCATCTGAAATTGGAATATAATTAAGGGGGACTTGATCAAAAGCCGGCGGAGCATTGACTACAATCCATTGTTTATCTCTCCATTTATCACGGACCCTTCCCCCTCTTCTGGAACCTTTTGCCATATTCAGGCAATCCACGAATCCAAAATATAAGTGATGCTAACTTTTAGAGTATTTGACTTCAAAATATAAATAGATTTACAAAACTAAAGGTCCTCATTAATGAATGTAAATTAGAATACTGCCTAGAATAGGTAGTGATAATCGCAAACATTGTAAATGTATCTGACCCCATAACTAGTATAATCTATACCACATTTAACTAACAGAGTTACCCAAGATGTGCCACTTATCAATGTATTGTCGGTATATAGAGTATGATATTTGAGGTGGACTATGAAAATTTGCTCAATTAGTCTCATCTAATATAATAATATTTAGGTTTGAATAACAATCCGCAAACTAAATTAGAGTAAAAAAAGTATATAACAAAAAGTTGAGATTCTATTAGCATCCTTTGAAAAATAATCATTACTTGAGCCGTTCACTATATTTAAGTATCCTTCTTTTACTCGTTGCATTCTTGATTGATCATATGAGAACCTATAATGACAATAATGCATTTGCATCTGAGATACCACAAAGTGCACTTCCAATTTCGGAGTTTGAGAAATGGAATTGCGGTATCAATAATCAAGTTAACTCAAATTATTATGTAAAAGAAGTTCGAATCCCCGAGGTGTGTAGTATTCCCATCTCCATTGCATTTGACGAAAGAGACAACAAAGTATGGTTTATTGGGACCAGAAATGGTACATTATTTGAATATGACCCCATAAATCAAGAATTTGAATCTCATAAAGTGCCACAATGGTTTTCAAGAAATCTTCCTGCAGGTAGTTCTTGGAGTTGGGATCTAGAATTAGATAATTCTGGAAATACAATTTGGTTCACTGACGAGAAGTTAAACTCAATTTGGAGATTTGACAAAAATGACAAGAAATTTGAACAATTTATCATACCATTTTATTCAACTTTGTATGCGACATCCTATCCTGTCTCCATTGAATTTATAGATGATAAAAATCTGTATTTTGTTGGAATACGATCATTATCTCTATGGCATGGAGATGTGGATAAAATGGCAAATGGGACTTCTTATGGAATTGAAGAAATACCGATACCATTGAATAGTACATTTAAAGGGATTCCTGAATACGAAATTGGTTTAGGGTCGCTTGCAATTGATAATAACAAGGAAAATATATGGATTACAGCCCTAGCGTTTGAGAAAAAGGGAGTATTGATCAAGTACGATATCAACAATAAGAAATTTTATTTATATGAATTACCTGATTCTTTCCGATCTCCTACAGGTGTAACTATCGATTCTAATAACTATATCTGGATAACAGATCATGCCACAAGTTCGTTTTACAAAGTCCATCCTCCTGTTGAGTCGAGAAAATTAACAGTATCAGATATGGAACATTTCGTTACATCTCCCTTATCATCCAGAATTTATGGCATCGAAATTGGCAACACTCATAACAGATCTAATAATTTATATGAAAATTCATTGCCATATTGGATAAAGGCCACTAAAGATGGAACAATTTGGACGAATGAACATGTAGGCAATAGGATAGCTAAGTTTTTCCCCGTTAATAATACAATGATAGAGTATTGGATACCAAGTCAAAATAGTATTTACTCTGGTTGTAGTCCCGAAAGTAGCAATATAAAATGCGGATATTCAAATGTCTTGCAGTTCGATTTAGAACCTGAAATTTCTTTAACTAATTCGAGTGGCCGTATCTCGAAAGTTTGGTTTACCGAACAATCAGAGAATAAATTTGGGTTCATTGATCTTGAAAAGAAAATTCCTGTATCATTGACAAATATTCCCAACCTTTTAAACATTAGAAATGATATCGAAAACGAAACCATAAGGTTACAAATGAATGTAAACCTAGAACAAATAAAAAAGGATGATAGTTTCGCTAGGCCATCCCTTTCAAACAATAATAGCATAACTCTTAAACCTGTGATATCAAGCTCATTTAGCTCAAATGGTAATTTAAACGGACTAGAAGCGAGATTTAGCCCAGAAATACTCCAAATCAACCTTGACCACAATAACAACCAGACCAATAATAAATCCAGTAACATTATTAATATCAGCTTAAAACCAGTGCATCACATTATGCCAGGTAAATACAACTTGATGATCGGGGTTGAAAGCCAAGATTTTACTATTATTAAGAAAGTACAATTAAATGTAAATGAGTGAAGAAACTTGAGTGATTAAGATAACCAAAAATCAAGTATCACTAGCATACCTAAAGCCTGAAAAAAGAATTCTTTCATGTGGTTTAAAGTAGTTCCTATAGCTATTGCGTATTTGTTTTTTCGGGGTAGCAAAACATCCTCCACGAAGTACTTTTTGATTTATCGCCCATTTGTCTGTATATTCCTCGAATCTTGATACAAATCCAGGATATAAATTATACTCTGAAGATGTCCATTCCCAAACATCTCCCAACATTTGGTAACATCCGCTATGGCTTTTTCCTTTGGGAAAACATCCGGCTTCAGTAGGATGCCAAATATTCATATCCATCAAGTTAGCATGTTCAGGAGTTATTTCATCATTTCCCCATGGATAAAGTGTTATAGTATCATCAGAACAATTCCATGAGGCTGCTTTTTCCCATTCTGCTTCTGTTGGCAATCTTTTTTTTGCCCACTTGCAAAATGCATCCGCCTCGTAGTAACTCACATTTACAACAGGTTCATTTTCACGAATTTTGTGAATACCCCGAAAATCCTTTTTCATCCACGTATTTTGACTTTTGTCAAAACTCCAATATAAGGGGGAATTCCAATCTTCAGTCGTTACTATATCCCATCCATCTGCTAACCAGTATCTATAGTTCTGATAGCCACCAGATTCAATAAAGTCTATAAAGTCCTTATTCGTAACTAGTGTATTTCCGATTTTATAATCATTCAAGTAGACATTATGCTGAGGCAATTCATTATCATAACAAAAGGCACTTCCTTGGTATCCCATTACAAAAAGTCCTCCTGGTACAGTAACCATTTCCTTTTGAACCTTTTCTACTACATCAATTGTACAATTAGTTTTGGGACTATAGTTGTCACTTTCATTTATGAAACGACTATAATAATGCTGAAAGTCGTATATCATGAGTTCCTGGTGTTGTCTTTCATGGTTAATTGCTATTTGAATATCCCAGACTAAACCTTTTAGATTATCCACTTTATCGATATTATCATACTTTAGATAATCTAAGAATAATCTCTCAATTTCCTTTCTGTATTTAATGGTTTGTAAAACTGTGGGGCGAGGGTACTTTCCCCTATCGCTTTTCTTTAATATCGACCCATATTTTTGATAATAAGAATTCAAATATGAAAGATCGTAAACACCTCTTAAAGAGAGGGGTAATAAATAATATTTCTCTAATATCTTATGAAAAAACCATGTCACATGTCCTATATGCCAATTTGGAGGACTTCCAAACTCACTAGATTGAATAACTGCGTCCTCTATGCCCAATGGAGAAAATAGCTCCATTGTTTTATTTCTCACCTCTATAAACTCCTTAGCTAACACTTCCAATTGCATCGAGACTTGCATTTTATTCTATAGTAAACGAAAAAGTATTTTAATTTACTTTGATAAAAATGGCTCTAGAATATCAAAGTTGAAATATCCATTAATATTATAGTAGTGTACTGATATAGATTGGAAAACAGTGAATCACAACCATCAGGAATAGAGCAAATTTCACAAGGTGACAATAGTCAAAGAAGATTTTCTAACAGAAGAAACGAG
The DNA here is from genome assembly GCA_031177355.1 of Candidatus Nitrosocosmicus sp. Lineage (GTDB taxonomy): Archaea > Thermoproteota > Nitrososphaeria > Nitrososphaerales > Nitrososphaeraceae > Nitrosocosmicus. The sequence goes on from JAPSGR010000002.1 coordinate 84,519, forward strand.
AACGGAGGAGGTAGTAATAATAATGGAGGCGGAAGCTATAATAGATTTTTTAAGCCATCCCCAGTAAACGCAGGAGAAGAACATGAAATTGACATAGAATCAATGAGCAAAAGAGGAGATGCAGGAGTAGGAAGGATTCAAGGATTAGTAATTTTTGTTCCTAATACGAAGGTAGGAGACAAGGTGAAAGTAAAGATCACTCGTGTCGGAAGAGGTTATGCTACGGCAGATTTGGTAGAAGCTAAGACTGAAGAATAAGTTAAAAAAACTTTATAGTTTTTTCCAAAAATTTTATTATTATTTACATTCAAATGAGTTATCACTCGACTCATATTATGCAGTTACCCAGAAAGGTAATTATAGGTAACAACATTTTACGAGATTGTGGAGTGTTGATTAAAGAGGGCAATTCGAATGTGAAAAGAATTGCCATTATAAGTGGACCAAATGTTAAGAGCAAAGTAGCCAGTTTGATTGAATCGAGTTTATCTGACAGAAATATAGAGTTCCAATGGATAATAGCTTATGAGGCATCATTTTATTTTGCTGATAAAATTATAAATCTACTTAAGAATGATGAAATATCAATCATAGTCGGCCTTGGTGGAGGCCGATGTATTGACCTTGGAAAGCTGATTGCAAGTCGCTTACATGTTTCATTTATAAGTATACCCACTTCTGCTTCTCATGATGGTATATCTAGCCCCTTTGTTTCTTTAAAAGGGAATGAGCGGCCTTATTCCATTATGGCGGAAACTCCTTTGGAGATTATTTGCGATTTAGATATCATTTCCAATGCGCCTTATCGATTACTTGCTAGTGGCTGTGGTGACTTGATAGCAAAGACTACAGCGGTAAGGGATTGGGAATTAGCAAGAGATTATAACAACGAGTATTTTGGAGAATATGCCGCTAAACTGGCTTTTTTAGGATCGAGAATGATTGTAGATATTTCAAATGAAATGCATGGGTCAAAGCCATCGGGCGGAGTTACACGAACGATCGTGGAAGGGTTAATTAGTTCAGGGGTTGCAGCGGGAATAGCGGGAAGTAGCAGGCCATGTTCAGGCTCAGAACATCTATTTAGTCATGCACTGGAATATATAACAAAAAACAAGTGTGGATTGCATGGTGAAAGAGTTGGAATAGGTACAATCATCATGTCCAAATTGCATGGAGTAAACTGGAAAGAAATTAGGGATGCTTTGTTTAGAATAAAGGCACCTACAACGGCTAAGGAAATCAATGTTGACAAAGATCAACTTATCGACGCAATGATATTAGCAAAGAAAATTCGTCCAGAGCGATTCACTATTTTAAATAGAATCGAACTCAACAGGACTCAATGTCAAGACATATTTGCAGAGTTAGGAATTTTGGATTAAAAAAAAGATAAATTAAAAAAGGTTTCCAAGTTACGGTTCTTCTTCTCTTTTTGGTTTATCTTTATCAGAATCTGTAGTTAAGTCGCTAATATTATCACTTTTGTTATCTAGTGTCTTATTACTTTCAGATTTAGGAATTGGATCGGTATTTGTTGTAGAATCACCTACTGTTTTTGTTTCAGTGGAGGAGGTTTCAGATTTTGAAGATAAATTATCATACTTCTCAATAAATATAACGCTTTTTAAAGATGGAATAAATTTAAAGATATCTGCAGATATTCCGCGTTTGATAATTTGAATTCCTTCGATTAAAAGGGTATTCTCAGGAAGTGAAATCTCCAAATTTGAATCTTTATTTTCATATTTAACATCAGCTGTATCGATAGGTAAACGACGTCTAATGAGGTTAACAATTTTTTCATCATCACTATCCAATTTCTTTACTATGTTTGCATTATATACTAGGGTCCTTCCAGCATATTTATGATTAAAATCGACTTGTACACGTCCAGAACCTATGAATCGTATAATACCGATACGATCGTCGATCTCTATCACATCGCCAATACTAACTTCATTCGCTTTTTCTCCTAGTTTACGTAATGGTATCATACGCACTTTAGATGGATCTCGTTCTCCAAAGGCCTTTTCTGGAGGAATTTCAATATTCAAAGGCGTATCAATACTGGATTGAAGTAACGCTTCGTCCAAACCTTTTAAAACCCAGCCTTCGCCCACACCTAATAGCCGCGGTTCATATTTCTTGTTGGGATCAAAATCAGGATTATTCTTTACATCATCTATCCTAGTAGTCTCAAAAATTTCATCAGAATCTTTAATCTTAGCAGTATAATCTAACAGAATAAGAGAACCTTTTTCTAATGTCATAAAATTCGCTATAAAGTTTCCTTATATTAAGTTTGACAAATATATGAAATAAATATTAAAGCTTTGCTAAAGCTTTGTTTATGGAACCCGAGGGTATATCTATGCTCATCATTCTAAAAGCTGATTCAATTGCAGATAAGGTCCTTACGACATGATACTTATTGACTTCGCCCATTGATCCAATTCTAAACACTTTACCCTTTAAGTTTCCAAATCCACCTGCTACCAACACCTTAAACTCATTAGACAATAGGTCTCGAAATTTCTTGTCATCCACCCCTTCAAGATAATTGACGGCTATGACCACGTTACTTCTAGCATCAGACTTTGCGTATGGAGATAAACCCATAGCCCCTAACCCTTCATAAAATGCATCAGCACATTTTCTATGTCTTTCAATACGCTTATCTAGCCCCTCTTCAAATATGAGATTTAGGGCTTCATCATAAGCATAGCACAATGGCAATGCGGGTGTAAAAGGAGTTTCAAAATGTTCCTCATAGTATTTGAAATATCTCTTAAGATTAAAATAAAGAATTGGTGACGGGTTTTCTTGAATATACTTCTTTGTCTTTGGACTAATGGAAATAGGAGACACTCCAGGTGGCGCTGCAATGGCCTTTTGAGAAGCGGTAACACATAAATCGATATTCCATTTATCTACAGGCAATTCATCGCCTCCAAGAATTGATACCGAATCTGCTATGAAAAAGGTATCAGTCTTTGTGCACAATTCACCTAACTTATCCATATAGCGGATGGTAGTTCCCGTAGATGTTTCGTTATAAACAGCATATAATGCTTTTATATCCTTATGAGTATCGAATACTTCTTCAAATTTTTCATATGGTGGGTTTTCACCATATGGTGACTCAATCCTAATAGATTGTCCACCCCAACTATCAATCAAGTCAGCCAACCGTGTGCTAAATTCGCCATTGACAGGAATCACAACTTTATCCCCTTTCTTTACTAGGTTTACCACTGATGATTCCACAGCACCAGTGCCCGATGCAGATAACAAAACTACATCACTTTCAGTTTGAAATAGCTTTTGTGTTTTTTCGATAATGGATTTATATAAATTCCTAAAATCTTCGCTCCTATGATTAATAATAGGAGCTAACATAGCATTCATTACTCTGTTCGGAACATTGGTGGGACCGGGCAACATAACTAAATATTCCATTGCAACTTTCAAAATTACAGGATACTTTCCCGTTATTTATAAGTAATTCAGAAGTAACATATCTGGAAGGGCAAAAAGATCATGAGAAGAGTTGACTCAAGAAAACAAAAACTCCTAACAAAACTAGGCACATTGACCTCAAAGACCAAAGCAAGGGGACAATTGACAGCAATAATCGACAAGCCCGAAGACATATTTTACTATACTTGTTATTGGGGAGAAGGCATACTGATCATGAAAGAAAACGAAGAAAGTAAATTGATTGTTCCGAGATTAGAATATTTAAGAGCAGTAAGTTCATCAAAGGAATGTGACATTGTATCTTCAGAAAGAGGAAAAGGATTAACAAATTCGCTTTTGAAACATCTCGGATCAGATAATATTGTATGCTATGGTGGCAATGATTACTGGACAGCTAATATCATTGCCAAACAAGTTGGAAAGAGAAATTTGATTCTAGGTGAAGAACAATTGAAGAAGGTCAGAGAAATCAAGGATAAACAAGAAATTGAAACTATCAAAAATGCATCCAACATTATTGACAAATTATTTGAAATTGCTAAAAAAGAAATTAAAATCAACATTTCTGAGGAGGAAATTCAGTCCATTTTGGTATACGAGGCTATGAATCGTGGTGCTAGATTTCCAAATTATCAGTTTACCTCTAACCCTCTAATAGTTGCAAGCGGACCCAATGGCTCATTTCCTCATGCTGAAACTTCTTCGAGAAGGATCAAGAATGGTGATTTTGTTGTACTAGATATTACACTAAGCTACAATCACTACATTTCGGACGCAACAAGGACATTTGGAGTAGGAAAGATATCTAAAAAAATGCAAGACGCGTATAATTTAGTAAAACATGCCCAGGAAAGCGCGATTGAAAGAATAAAATCTACGAACAACTTTGCTGAAGTCGATTTAGAGGGTAGAAAGATAATCCAGGAAGGTGGATACGGCGATTTTTTCATTCATTCTACAGGTCATGGAATTGGATTAGAAGTCCATGAATTACCTTGGATTAGACCGCAGACATACACCACAATCAAAGAAAATATGACAATAACAATCGAACCTGGGGTGTACATTGAGAACAAATTTGGAATAAGGATTGAAGATAGTTTATGTATAACTACAAAAAGGAATTCCAAAAAAAGATTAAGTGAATTTGATAGATATGACTATATCAATTTTCACAAATTCGATAAAAGTTTAATTGTGATATGATATAATTTATTTAACAAACGATCAGTCATAGTTTATGACTATATAATATTCATTGGGGATGAAGTATTTCGCTGCTCCAGTCTGAGCATGACAATGATGACCCTGCGACGAGCTGACCCAAAATATAAGCAATTAGATGTTAATAATGCATATATATAACAATCACAATAGTAGGTCGATATATTACTAACCATAACTCCTTTTTACAGTATCTCACTTTGACAAGTTCATTTGAAAAGTATACTTTCGATTTAAAATGACGACTAAAAGAGTTACTATGAGTAACTCATAAGAAAAATATCTTCAACATTGTTCTAAAGTCTAAATCGCAAGGTTAAATTAAACATTAAGAAGTATAATATAACTAAATGGAACTTGTCTATGATTATCCACTCTATCGACCGCCATCTGAATCACGTTCATTGATATTCCAGGTCACTTTGGGATGTTCCTTCAATAAGTGTTCGTTTTGTAACATGTATAGAACAAAGGACTATTCGGAGAGGCCTCTAGATGAGATTTTTAAAGAGATTAAACTTATGGCAAAGTATTTTCCTAATACTAGACGGGTGTTTTTGGCTGATGGGGATGCTATGAATCTAGCGACTGAAAAATTAATTGACATAATTTCTAGAATAAGGGAAAATTTTGGTTCTATAGAGAGAATCTCCTCGTATTCTATGCCCAAGAACTTGCTCCAAAAATCTCCTCAGGAATTAAAGTCTTTGAAACAGGCAGGATTAGACATGATATACTTAGGTATAGAGAGCGGAAATGACAAGATATTGAAAAAGGTTACGAAGGGTGCAACTTCTAAAATGATCATTGAGAGTTGCCAAAAGGCAAAGGATGCAGGATTCATTCTTTCTTGCATGATAATCTTAGGATTAGGGGGAAAAACATACACTAAGGAACATGCAAAAGATACTTCCAGGATAATAAGTACAATTTCCCCGGATTTTGTAGGTGCCTTGACTTTATATATGGAGCCAAATATTGAAGAAGAATTTTATGAGAAATTTGGAGAACAATTCATACCGCTTGAAGACAATGAAGTTTTAGATGAATTGTATTGGTTAATAGAGGATATCAATCTATCAACTGATTCAATTTTTAGAGCAAACCATGCTTCAAATGTTTATGCTATCGGAGGTACACTACCCAAAGACAAAGGAGAAATATTACAAAAAATTGACCAGTTAAAAGGGCATCCCGAATTATTTAAGCCCAAAGTACTAAGGAGGTTTTAAAAGATATAAGCCAAGTAAATAAATTTTTTTAATTAAAAAAAATATTGATAACTTATTTAATTTATTTGAATAAATTCATCAACATGTCTAGAGGATTTTCGGATCCTGTTGCGTTTGTAGCATTTCCTCCAGTTGATGTAGCATTATTTGCTGCTTGACTTGCACTTTCATCAGCGGTAGTTGCGTTATCTGCTGCTTGACCAGTTTCACTTGCTGCTTGACCAGTTTCACTTGCTGCTTGACTTGCACTTTCATCAGCGGTAGTTGCGTTATCTGCTGCTTGACCAGTTTCACTTGCTGCTTGACTTGCACTTTCATCAGCGGTAGTTGCGTTATCTGCTGCTTGACCAGTTTCATTTACGGCACCGCTTAGTCCTTGTGTTGCGTTTCCTGTCGCTTCGCCAGTTTCATTTGCGGCTCCACTCATGGATTGTGTTGCATTAGTACCAAATTCACTTGCTCCTTGCGTTACATTACCAAGGCCTTCACCCAACTCATTTAATGCGCCGCCAAGAGTATCACCAATTTGGTCGCCAGTAGATTGGGCATTTACATATTGTACTATTGAACTTCCACCGTTTGCGGCGAATAATGACAAAATTCCTGCAAAAACGAATATCCCTGCTGCATATTTACTAAAATACATTAGAAAGTAATAGTATAGGGTTGTTTTTAAAATTTACATAGAATAATTTTATAGATATTTGCAATAATGTTAAATTATATAATTATTGTCTTTATAAATTTAGTATATTTTTCATCGTTCGATCCAATTATTATAAGATTCAAAGAAATATGTGAGGGAAAAATTAATGCGGTTTAATTTCTCCTGGAGCAAAGAATTGGATGACTATGCTGAGAATATATAAAGCAAGGAGAAATATTCCAACACGTATTCCAATGTATTTTCTAAATAAAGGGATTAGTGCAACGACTGTAATTGATGTAGCCAAGACCATTTGAAACCACAATAATTCGCTATTGTGTATAACGGTAAAAAAACCTCCATGGTACATAGCAGCAATTATCGCGACACCTAATAGCAGTGAATTATTCAAAATCTTTGAGCCCAGTACATTGGCGATTGCTATTGCGGCACCAGCAGCTCCCTTTCTCGCTAAAATCATCATGGAAATTTTCTCCGGCATCTCACCAGCAATAGGACTAATTATGACAGCCAATATTATGGTGGAAACTCCTATATCTTCTGAGAAAGTTTGCAGTGAGTGAATAAAAGGGCCAGCGCCAATCACTATACCTATTGTACCCGCTATGAAAGCCAAAATTGCCTTGGTCATATCGTTCCTACTTGTCACCACCTGAGCATGAGTACTCACAGATTTGTTTTCTGCGGTTAAGGTTACTGCAGATTCATTAACCTTCGTTTCTCTTTTCATCTCAATATAAGCTATCATCACATAGGCAACAAACATCCCCACGAAAATGAATCCATCAATAAAATTATACCCATCAAGTAACAGAACAGCACTTATTAACGCTGAAACCAATAAGAATATTTTATCGATTTTGAAAGTACTTACATCTATTTTTTTCAGAGGTGCTTTTGATAGCCTGGTAGTTGCTATGAGTAACATAATTGCAAGTCCAAGGGTCATCATCAAGATATTGCTCCCTAGACCTGCACCTATAGCGACTTCATACAATCCAACTGATGCAGCATACATTACAATTGCAATTTCAGGTAAAGTCGTTGCTACTGAAAGAAGTGTACGTCCTACAAATTTCGCCCCAAATCTCATAGAAAGGTGTTCTGCACCATAAGATAATACCCAACTAGCAAGGATGAGCTCTCCAAGCCAGCCCAACATTAATAAAAAATTCTCAATATTCAAAAATCAAAATGATTTATCTATCAACAGAATATAAATTTTATATTTTTCAATTTATCTGTATTCCGTATATGTAAACAAAAATATCTGTTATGCCATTACTATTCACTTAATTCATGTATTTCGTAAGTAAAAATGTTAACAAATATAATGAAATCAAAGAATTGCTATTGGATAATGGATTAACTCATTTACGTCTAGAACACAAGAAAATAGAGTTGAAAGAAATTCAATCGAATTTTTTAGATGAAGTCGCCACAGTAAAAGTAAAACAAGCATTTGAATTATTTGGAGAGCAAGTTCTCATAGAAGATGACGGTTTATTTATTGAATCATTGAATGGTTTTCCTGGAGTGTACTCTTCTTTTGTATATGACACTTTAGGAAACAACGGAATTTTAGACTTGCTCAAGAATAAAACAAATAGAAAGGCAGTTTTCAAATCCGTTATTGCTTTCTATGAAGGAAAAAATATTAAAACCTTTATTGGTGAAGTTAAAGGATTGATATCAGATAACATCCAAGAAGGTGGATGGGGGTTTGATCCTATTTTCATTCCGGAGAATGCTGAGAAGTGTTTCGGACAAATGGATTTGAATTCCAAAAATAAATATTCCCATAGAAGATCCGCATTAGTTCAGTTCTATAAATGGTATATTCAAAACATAAACAAAATTGTTAAGTGATTTGAGTTTATTGTGAATATTCTTCAATCCATCGTGAAACCAATCTTTCCTGATTCTGCAAAACTACAATTCTTGAAGCAACACTTTCATCCATCACAAAGTAATTTGATAATTTGGAATTTAATTGCTGTGCGAAAGATCTTACTTCTTCCATTTCTAACATATTTGAATGCTCCAGTCTATTAGTGGACATTCCTATATGCATATAGGACTTTATCTCTATAAAATGGGGTCGTCCAATGTCTATTAATTTAGCAAAGTTTTGATGAAACCTTGATTCATTATTAAAATTTCTTATCAAAGTAAAGCGTAAAACTGTCCTTGTCTTTGCTTGAGAGATAAATTTAAGGCTTTGTTGCCAACGCTCCCATGCGTCTTTGCGCTTTGGGCCATTAATCTTAAAGAACATGTTCTTTGTTGAAGCATTGGTTGACAAATAAATTTGAGTAGGTAATGCGTTTTCGTCAGCAAGCCGGTACAACATTTCCGGTTCTTGGCCATTCGTAACTAAGAAAATTGATTTGGTGGCTTTTAATCTAAACAAGTATTTTATTAACTCTGGTAATTTAGGATACATAGTAGGTTCTCCTGAAAGGGAAATGGCATAGTGTTCTGGAAATAAGGATTCATCCAATTTAGACAAATTTATATCCTTTTTTCCATAAAAACCAACTATCAATTTTCTTCGTTCTTCAAGTAGGGATTGTACTATTGTTTCGGGATCGTCAACTAGGTGAGAAGGCATTTCCAGTGTATCATAGAACTCTGTAGGCCTCCAACAGTAAATACATCTATTCTCGCAATTCAGAGCAGCAGGAGTCATTTCCATACACCTGTGAGTAGAAATCCCATAGAACTTGTGCTTATAACAGGTCCCTTCATCTGAGAATGATTTTTTAGTCCAATGACAGAGTTCTACAGCAGAATGGTTATAAACACCATATTTTGCCTTGTTTAGTTTCCTTTTAATAGAAGGGGTTATTTGAATTAGGTTATTTTCAAAATTATTATGTGAATAGACTTCTCCAGAACAGCTCATCTCTATACTGAATGCTATTGCCGATATAAGTTTTGTAGGAAAGTAAATTGAAAGGGACTAATCTTGACTAAAGAAGGGGTTAACCTCGTGAATACATAAAACAATTATATATAAATAATTGGTTAAAATTTTTAATAATATGTGGCCTTCGTAGTATAGCCTGGTTAGTATAGGCGGCTGTGGATCGCGTCTTACATTGTGTCGTGGACGGAAACCGCTTGAGGAGGGTTCAAATCCCTCCGAAGGCCCTCCTAAATTTAGTTGATTTGTTAATGCAAGATAAGCACCTTCTTGGACTGCCTATTTTGACAAAATTCTAATGTAAAGATATTTAATAAGATTATATTTCCTTTTCTTCAAGCAAACAGAATGAGATTATTAGTCTGAAAGGAGACAATTTGATCATTTATCATCGTCTTTTTTTGTATGTCCAAATAAATATATTCTAACAATTATGCAACAAAAATAGCATTTTATATGTTTTATATATGTCAAGGCTAGTAATCTGTAAAACAGTAAAATTTCCTTGATATTATATTTGCAAGGGCCCAGATCATATTTATAATCAGCCCGATTTACTAAACATTTACATTTTATCTACAGGATAAGAGAACATTGCAATTAATTCCTTAGATAATTTTTGAAATTAGTATAAACCTGTTTTGAAAGACTCCTTAATTCCGAAAATTTCTTATCTTTGTCAAGAAGTAACGACTCAGCAGATATTTTATCGGCAGTAAGTTCTCGCTGATAGCATTTGCTCCAGTTCTTTATCATCTGCTTGTCAACCTCTAGGTGGAATTGTATACCAACGGCACACTTGTATCTAAACGCTTGAATATATAGGTCAGACGTAGCTAGTACTTCAGTTTCATTTGGTAATGAAAAGGTATCACCATGCCAATGAAATGCAATCATTCTCCTATTAGGAACGTCTCTGAATATGCTGTTCAATCCGCTATCGGTTATATCTACATTTCCCCATCCAATCTCCTTCCTCAACCCTTTATAAACAAGACCTCCACATGCAGAGGCAATCAATTGAGAACCCAAACAAATACCCAAAACAGGAACCTCATGCTCGATAGCAGATTGAATCAGTTTTTTTTCTTCAACTAAAAAATCATAGTTATCGTTAACGGACATAGGGCCACCAAGTATAAAAACAAAGTCATATTGATTTAATTTTTGAGATCTAATGGCGTTTTTATTTGCCAGGATATCGGTGATGGTGTATCCGTCATCTAATAAATACTGCCCTAAACTACCTAATGTCTCAATTTCTATATTTCTAATGCAAAGTATTTGGTTCGTATTACCCAATTTGACTATCTAGACCATATCACTTTATTTAAAAACATTATATAACCACGTCTCCAAATCCCCCATATCCAGACAAAATGAATTTTAAAGAGATGCTTTTCTTAACTTATAGTTCACTCAGAGAGAGGAGAACTCGTAATGCTCTAACCATCTTAATGATTGTAATGGGCTGTGGGTTATTAGTTTCCCTAAATAGCCTCTCACAAGGTTTAATAAATTTCGTGGATCAGAATTTTAAGAGGATTTTACCTAACCAGATTGTAGTCTCCAATACTGATAAATTACAAGAATCAAGTATCGAAGGTATTACAAATAAACTCGAAGTACTTTTTGATCAAAATGTAACTTTTGTTGAAAAGAGTATGCCCCTTAATAATAAGACTATAACATATTTGCAAGGATTAGATGGTGTCCAATCCATCAATCCAGCATATCAAGGTGTAGTAATGCTAAACTTTAAAGATCAGTCTCAAGTTACGAACGTGCTTGCAGTTGATTTTGATAACATTACAGATATTATAACTACGGTAAGTATAGATTTCGGTGGTGGGAAGGCTACATCTAAAAATAACGTCATTATCCCTCAAAAAATAGGAGAAAAATTACTTTTAAATAGCTCTGACCTAGGTCAAGGCCTGGTCAAAGGTAATCTCCTTAAGAGTATATCAAATCACACAAGTATGGTTACGATAAACGGAATAAAGGATGTTATAAATTCATCCTCTAAACCAAATGAACAGAACACATTTATTGTTTCTACCCTTTTGAATTCGACAGGCAATCCAATCATAGACAATTCGATTTTTATTGACATAGATAAAGGAAAAGATATTCTTGAAAAAACAGAAGACTATGATTTGTTGTTCATAACCTATAATGATATAGGTAAAGTCGAAGAGATAGTTAGTAAGATCCAAAAATATTTTAACAATCAAGTTACTATTTTGAACTCTTTAGAGTTAGTAAAGAGTATAACAAAATTCATTGTCGGTATTTCTACGTTTATCTCAAGTATCGCAGTAATTTCCTTAATAGTAGGCTCTATTGGCATCGTTATTACAATATATACTTCGGTAGTTGAAAGAACGAGAGAGATAGGCATTCTAAAGGCACTTGGCGGCACTAATCGAGTAATAATGGGGATGTTTTTGACAGAATCTATTTTTTTGGGTATAATAGGAGCTTTTTTAGGAATAATTTTTGGTTTTATTGGAGCATATTTACTTTTAAGTGGATTTTTATACTTTCTTAATTTACCGCTCAGTATATACCCGGTTTTTAACATGATGGAGATTTCGAAAATTGGGATTGCGGTAATCGTTTTGAGTATATTGTCAGGACTTTATCCAGCCTACAAAGGATCGAAAATTTCTCCAGTAAATGCTTTGTCTAAGTTTTCATAATCAAAATCCAAAGTATTATTTATTCGTAAAGCCATATATAACACGATATACTTGCTGAATATTTTTGCAATAATAGTATTGAGCGATGAGATGTTCAATAAATGAAAAGGTTTCAATTAACTGATAAATTAATTCCTAAAGGAGACCAACCAAATGCAATTATGCAGTTGGTTAAGGGGTTAGAAAATGACAAAAATAGACAAGTCTTGCTCGGAGTTACTGGTAGTGGCAAGACATTTACTGTTGCTAATGTAATAGCAAGGTATAACAAGAATACGCTCATTATCTCTCACAACAAAACACTAGCTGCCCAACTTTATGCTGAATTTAAAGAATTTTTCCCCAGCAATAATGTAGGATACTTTGTTAGCTTTTACGATTACTATCAACCAGAAAGTTACATACCCCAAAGTGATACTTATATAGAAAAAGATACCCAAATAAATGACAAAATTGAACAGTTGAGATTAGAGGCTACCTCAATGTTACTTTCAGGGGAACCAACCATAATCATTTCTACAGTCTCTTGTATTTATTCATTAGGCTCACCGCAGGAATGGAAGGCCCAATCTCTTATGTTGAAGAAGAATATGATAATAGATAGACGTTCAATTATCCAAAGTCTCGTAAAAATCAGATACGAAAGAAATGACACCGAATTGAAAAATGGTTCATTTAGAGCTAAAGGTGATGTCATAGAAATAATTCCGGGTTATTCCGACGATATTATAAGAATAAACCTGTTTGCACAAACTATTGAAAAAATTACTGTGCTAGACAGTATAACCAAATCGGTTAAAAAGGAATTAGATTTTGTAACTATATTTCCAGCAAAACATTACATAGTAGACGAAGCCAGTCACAATAAAGCACTTCACTCGATAAGAGCTGAATTAGAAGAGTGGTTACCACAGTTACCAACAGAGTTGGAACGTCAGAGACTTTTATCAAGGACAACATACGATCTAGAGATGTTATCTGAGCTGGGATATTGCAATGGAATTGAAAACTACTCGAGGCATTTTGATGGCCGTAAGCCAAATCAACCTGCGTATTGTCTTTTAGATTTTTTTGAAAAGGATTTCTTGTTGGTAATAGATGAATCACATGTGACGCTGCCTCAGGTTATGGGAATGTACAAAGGAGATTATTCAAGAAAAAAAACTTTGGTAGACTATGGTTTTCGATTACCCAGTGCTTTTGACAACAGACCACTCAAGTTTGAAGAATTTGAAAATTATCTTACCAATGTGATTTATGTTTCTGCCACTCCAGGTAAATATGAACTGAATAACAGTAACAATGTTGTCGAACAGCTAGTCCGACCGACGGGACTAGTGGATCCTGAAATTGAGATTAAGAAAACTGCTAATCAGATGCCAGACTTGATCAAACAAATTCAGGAAAGAGTAGATAGACAACAAAGAACCCTAGTTACAACTCTAACTAAAAAAATGGCAGAGGACCTGGCAGACTATCTTTCGAAAAATCGAATTAGAGTAAGGTATATTCATTCTGAAATTAACGGGTTAGAAAGGACCGAGTTACTACGAAAATTGCGGGTTGGAGAATTTGACGTACTAGTTGGAATCAACCTTTTAAGAGAAGGGTTGGATTTGCCCGAAGTTGCGCTAGTAGCAATTTTAGATGCAGATAAAGAAGGTTTCTTAAGAAATTATAGCAGTTTAATTCAGACCTTTGGGAGAGCTGCAAGAAACATAGACGGTAAAGTCATATTATATTCTGACACAATCACCAAATCCATTAAAGAGGCGGTACTTGAAACTAATAGAAGACGTAAAAAACAACTTGAATACAATGCAAATAATAAAATCGAACCAAAAAGCATTTCAAAACCTGTTCCCCAAAAGAATATAAATATATCAAATACTTTGGTAGACCTCAAGACTATGACTCGTAACGATTTAATAGAATTATCTACCAAATTAGAGATTCAAATGAATAAGTATGCAGAAGAATTGGAATTCGAAAAAGCAATTGAACATAGAGAGAATTTACAAATGGTTAAACAGATCTTATTAAAACAAGTAACTAAATAATTCGAAATGGAAGGCAAGATAATAATAAAAGGCGCTAGGCAGCACAATCTTAAAAATATAGATCTAGAAATTCCTAAAGATAAGTTGGTTGTTCTTACTGGTCTTTCGGGTTCTGGTAAGTCCACCCTAGCTTTTGATACCATATTTGCAGAGGGTCAGAGAAGATATGTAGAATCACTCTCGGCCTATGCACGTCAATTTCTACAAATAATGGATAAACCTGACGTAGACTCTATAGAAGGCTTGTCTCCAGCCATAGCAATCCAACAGAAAACAACTAACAAAAACCCTCGCTCTACGGTGGGAACCATTACTGAGATATATGACTATCTTAGATTATTATACTCAAAAATTGGTATTCCTTATTGTCCAAATTGTGGGAGAGAGATATCTTATCAATCTCTTGACGCAATAGTAGGATCAATACTAAATATAGTAAAAGATAGAGAAAATGAGATCATTTACATACTATCGCCGATCATCAAAGAAAGAAAGGGCACTCATGAAAAAACCTTACAAGATTTGAAAGATGATGGATACTTCAGAATAAGGATAGATAAACAAATTATAAACATTAATGAGCATGAACACGAACATCTTAACATCATCCCTTCTAAGGAGAAACATTTAAGACACTCGATCGAAATTGTCATTGATAGATTAATAACAGAAAGATCCTCATTGATAGAGAGGGATAGGATTTCTGAATCGGTTCAAGATGCCATTAAAAAAAGTGGAGGGATAGTATTAGTAGTCGTCGGAGAAGAAGAATACCTTTTTTCGCAGAAGAACTCCTGTCCTATATGCAATATAAGTATCGGCGAAATGGAACCTAGATCATTTTCCTTCAATTCTCCTTTTGGTGCATGCACAAAATGCCATGGATTGGGAGTGGAAACAGAGTTTGATCCGGAATTGATTATACCAGATAAAACATTAAGTATATTGGACGGAGCGATTAAACCGTGGTCTTCTGGGCAATTTGCAGGTTTTAGGATATCAATGTTAAAAGATGTAGGCAAGAGATTTGGCTTTAATTTAAATACTCCATTAAATAGTCTTAGTAAAAACCAGGTTGACGTCATCTTGTATGGAACAGATTTACGAATTAGATATAACTACACTTCTAAATCAAGTGACAGCTCTTGGGAATATTCAGGAAAATTTGAGGGAGTAATTTCGAACTTACAAAGAATATATAACGAAACTGAATCAGAATCAAAACGCGAAGAAATTAGAAAATTCATGATAGAAAAACCTTGCGAAATGTGCAAGGGCCAAAGACTGAAGAAGGAAATCCTTGCAGTAAGAATCAATGAGAAGTCAATAATTGACGTCTGTAATTTATCTGTCGATAAAATTATAGAATTTTTCACACATCTGAAACTTGAAGAGACATCCTCCATCATTTCCAAACAAGTACTTAAAGAGATTGATAGCAGGTTGAGGTTTCTTTCTAATGTCGGATTGGATTATTTGAGTCTAAATAGAAATGCAGGGACTCTATCAGGCGGAGAATCACAACGAATCAGGCTTGCCACCCAAATTGGAACTAATCTTACTGGTGTCCTGTATGTTTTAGATGAACCTACTATTGGCCTTCACCAACGGGATAATAATCTTTTGATAAACACACTTTTTAAATTAAGAGATATTGGTAACACCGTAATAGTTGTGGAACATGATGAAGAAATAATAAAAAGTGCAGATTGGTTAATAGATATCGGACCAAAAGCTGGAGTACATGGAGGACAGATTGTTGCATACGGCGAAATGCAAGACGTTTTAAAAAACCCAAACTCTGTCACCGCAGAATATCTTACTGGAAAAAAAACAGTAAATGAAAACTACAAGAGAAAACCTATAGGCGGTAAATTTATCAAAATAATAGGAGCTAAAGAGAACAATCTTAAAAGTATTACTCCATCATTTCCTTTGGGAGTAATAACTGCTGTTACTGGCGTTTCTGGTTCAGGTAAGTCAACTCTAGTGAATGATATACTTTTTAATTATCTAACTAATCATTTTTACAAGTCAAAACACAGAATTGGTAAACATGATAGTATTATTGGTGTTGAACACATAGACAAAATTATAGGAATTGACCAGTCACCAATTGGAAGGACCCCTCGATCAAATGCAATTACTTATGTGAATGCATTTACACACATTAGAGATTTATTTGCAAAAACTCAGCTTGCTAGAGAAAGAGGATATAAAATGGGCAGATTTTCGTTCAACCTACCTGAAGGAAGATGCGATATCTGTGATGGTGCAGGGGTGAGAAAAATTGAAATGCAATTTTTGCCCGACGTTTATATAACGTGTGATCAATGCAAAGGACACCGTTACAATAACGATACACTAGAAGTAAGATACAAGGGAAAAAATATTGCAGAAATACTAAACATGACTGTAGAAGAAGCATTAGAGTTCTTTAAAAATAATGTTCCCATTAGAAATAAGTTAAAACTATTAGACGATGTAGGCTTAGGCTATTTGCATCTAGGGCAATCAGCCACTACACTGTCTGGAGGGGAGGCACAGAGAATTAAATTGGCTACAGAGTTATCTAAGAAAGATTCTGGAAACACGGTGTATATTCTAGATGAACCGACAACTGGACTTCACTTTTCAGACGTGAAAAAACTACTCAATATTCTCATAAGGTTGAGGGACTTGGGTAACACTATTATTATCATTGAACACAATCTCGACATTATATCAGCTGCTGACTGGATAATTGATCTTGGACCCGAGGGCGGAAGTAAAGGGGGACATATCATTGCAACTGGTACCCCTGAAGAAGTCGCAGACAATCCGGGAAGTCATACAGGAAAATTTCTGAAAGAAAAGCTGACTTCTGTTAAAAAAGAAATAATTCTTAAAAGTGGATAAATCATTATATAATAGGCGAAAATCATGTTATTTTTTTCTCTACAAATTATTCTAAAGTTTCAATATTTTTGAGCAGATTAAAATGGAAACAGAAATTGTGGACTATGTAAAATATCCCTATCCAAATCAGCCCGGAGTTTATTTAATGAAGGACAATAATCAGAATGTAATTTACATTGGAAAGGCAAAGAATCTTAACAAACGAATCAAAAGCTACTTTACAAATAAAGCAGATGGTGGAGAAAGATCAAAATGGAAAACTAACGTACTAGTCTCTAGGATCAAAAGTATTGATTATATTATTACAGATAACGAAATAGAGGCATATCTCTTAGAATCCAATCTTATAAAAAGATACAGACCAATATTTAATATCGAACTTAAAGATCAACAAAGGTATACTTACCTAAGAATTACAGACGAAAAATTTCCTAGATTAAACGTCGCTAGAAGGAATCGAAATGGACAGTTTACAGGAATGAAGGGAGAGATCATCGGACCTTTTGTGAAGGGAAGCTCCAGATATTTGTCAATAGGTCTATTAAGGAAAATGTTTAAGATTAGAATCTGTAATACGCTACCAAAAAGGGAATGTTTGGAATATCATATAGGAAATTGTGATGCTCCTTGTATAAACAAAATTAGCGAAAAAAAATATAAAGAAAATATTGAATCCTTAAAAAAAATACTAAAGGATAATGAGAATCTTAATGACTTTTACAATAAACTAGAACTTGAAATGAGATCGGCATCCGAAAATCAAGATTACGAAAGGGCGATTTATCTCCGAGATACTCTTCATAGGCTGAAAAATATACTCCAAATACAAAAAATGGAAAACAGTACTTTTGCGGGAACCGTTGAAGAATATATGGGGATAATCGAAGACGAATATGAAGAAGTGGTACATGTTATGACACTGCTAAGCAAAAATGGAGTCATCAATGATATGAAAAAATATCAGTTCGATCTGATTGGGGATAATTCAATTGAAAATTTCATCTGTCAGTATTGCCTCTCTAACCCAGTTGTTCCTAATTTTATTTACATTAATAGAAAAATACAAGAAAGAGAGGAATTGCAAGAGATTTTGTTTGAATTGACCAAGACAAAAATTAATATAGTAACCGTTGACGTAATGGATCAAAAAAGTAATAATAAATTAGAATCCACTTTGGAAAACAAATCCAGCATAATGTCATTAATTTTGAACAATTTAAAAATATACATTTCCAAAAGACATGAGCCGGGGCTAGACGACTTGATGCGAATTCTAAATCTTAATAAGCTCCCATACGTAATAGACTGCTTTGACATTTCAAATTTTGGAAATGAATTCGCTGTTGGTGCATGTACTCGATTCATAAATGGCACTCCAGAAAAGAGTGGATATAGAAAATTCAAAATAAAAAATGTAAATTCGCAAAATGACTTTATGATGATTGAGGAAATCATAAAGAGAAGATATGGATCACAAACAAACTCTCAGGAGATTTCCTCAGACTTGAAAAGAGAAAGATTTCCAGATTTGATTGTAATTGACGGCGGAAAAGGTCACTTAAACATAGCTTTAAGAACTCTAAAAGCAATTGGTTTAGAACAAATTGAATGCATCTCTTTAGCCAAGGAAAACGAAGAAATTTACACAAGATTTTCTCCCAATCCAGTAATTATTTCAAAAAATCAGAAGTCATTAAAGATTCTACAACATATAAGGGATGAATCACACAGATTCGGTCTTGTATATAACAGGAGATTACGAAAAGAAAAATTAGAATAGTTCATACGGATATTGTTGAAATATAATGAAAAATTTAATATCGGTTATAGGATCTTATTGTATTAAAGTATTCAAAATAGAAATCTAAATCAAGATCTCTAAAATTAATTAATATGTTGGCAAGTCCGGGGATTGTAATAGCAGGAACCAACAGCGGGGTTGGAAAGACAACTATTTCAATGGCCATTATGTATGGATTAGAAAGAAGAGGGTTCAGAGTTCAACCATTTAAAATTGGACCAGACTACATTGATCCCTCTTATCACAACATGATTACAAAGCGAAAATCAAGGAATCTGGATGTTTGGTTAATGGGCAAACAGGGACTAGTAGAGTCTTATCGAAGAAATTCGATCGATGCGGACTATGCAGTATTAGAAGGAGTAATGGGATTGTACGACGGAATAAATGGCAAGAATAATTTTGCCAGCACGGCTAACGTAACTGAAATACTAGACCTTCCAGTTATTCTGGTCGTGGATGCAAAAAAAGCAGCTAGGTCAGTTGCTGCAATAGCATTAGGATTCATAAAATTTGATAGAAGAATCAAAATTTCTGGGATTATATTAAACAACTTATCAAGTGAAAGGCATTTAAAATATATTATTGAGGCCTTTGATTCAAAAGTTAAATTACCAATTTTAGGTCACATATTTCGCAATAAGGAAATAACTTACACTGAAAGGCACCTGGGGCTGGTTCCCGGCACGGAACTAAATATAGAGGACCATAAATCAATTGCCGCTAATACAGGTCTAGTCGCTGAGAATATAGATTTTGATAAATTAATAGATATTATTAAAAACCACAATAGGGCAAAATCACATAGCCCGAAATCAAAAAATCTCTTGCAAGATCCAGAATATAAATATGATCGATTCCACAATCACAAACGCTCAACGCTAAAGGTTCTCATTGCATTGGATAAATCATTTAACTTTTATTATCAAGATAACTTAGATTTGCTTTCAAAAAAAGTGAAACTGCAATTTTTCAGCCCTATAGAAGATACAGATATACCTTCTGATTGTAGTGGTATAATTTTAGGCGGAGGGTTTCCAGAAGTAATAGCCGACAAACTTGAGAAGAACTCACAAATGAGAAAGAGTATATTAAAATTGGCTAGTGATGGGATTCCAATATATGCGGAATGTGGAGGATTGATGTATTTGACACGATCTATTTCCGGATTTAAGAACACCAAAAGAAAATATAGAATGGTCGGATTTTTCGATGCAGATACATTGATGACAGGAAAAATGACTTTGGGTTATACAGAGGGTCGCATTATTCAAAATCAATCATTTTTAAAGAATACAAAAAAAGTAAAGGGTCATGAATTTCATTATTCTATGGTTATTCCAGATAAAAACGACTCGCGAATGCTTTACAAACTTAGTAGAGGGAAAGGCATACTTGATGGAATGGATGGGCTTTATGATGGTAACTGTGTAGGTTCGTATATGCATACTCATTTTATCAATTCGAACATTTGTAATGACTTTATATACAGTTGCTTAAATTATTCAAAATAATAATTATTTCAATTTTTCCAAAAAACACCTTTTAATTGCAGGCTTCATAAGAAACGAAAATAATTTAAATTACCTATTTTTAGATAAGTACAACAACATCAATGAATTTATAATTGATGATGCTGCTGAACTCCCGCCCTTCCTTCCTTTATTGGTAATAAAAGGAATTTCCAGTTTTGAAAGGTCTGCTTTGGATTCAACTGCCGAGACGAATCCAACAGGAACTCCAATTACTAGCAAAGGAGAAATCTTCTTTTCCTCAATCATAGCAATAACTTCATATAATGCTGTCGGTGCGTTACCAATTATTACAATTCCTCCATCTATCATGCTAGCCGCTTCTCGCATTGCAAGTTCCGATCTCGTCCTATTTGACATTTTTGAAATTTCCTTTAATTTAGGATGATTAATCATGCAGACACCTGTCATACCGATATCAGATAAGGACTTTTTGTTTATTCCATGTAAAACCATCTCAACATCAGTAACTATATAAGTTTTTTTGGAAAATGCCAGGTAACCAGATTCTATTGCATCCTTAGAAAACACAATTCGATCAGACCGGGCGAAATCAAAGTCTGCAGTAGCATGAATAACTCGTCTTACTATTGTCCACTCATCTTCAGAATAATTATGATTACCTATCTCTGACTCTATTATGTCGAAACTTTGCTTTTCAATACCAAAAGCGCGTTCGGACATATCTCGGGTAATCGGAGTCCCTATTTTATAAGATTCAGATTTGAAGTTAGAAGAGTCCACTGTTTGTTTCAGCCTCCTTTGCTAAAGATATCACCAAATCAACAACTGAATTGTCAACCCCTATATGAGTTGTAATAGATAGATTTCTAAAACCAAATTTATTTTGCGCTTTATCCAAATCTATTAAAATATCCTTTTGAATATGAATTCCTTTATGTAGAAAATACGGTATTACTATTATTGTGTCTGGATTAAGAGCAAGACACTGTTTGTATCCCTCTTCAATATTTGGAGGTTCTAATTCGAGGAAACAAAAGTTTACATTATTGTAAACTGTCCTAAGACTTTTAACTGTATATAAAAAGGCTTCCCTTGCTCTTTTGTCGCTGCTACCATGTCCTATTAACAACAAGCAAAAATTACTCTCAACATTCAATTCTTTTTGGGTTATTAGAGATTGAATCCGATTTAGTACTATCTTTGAAATCACAGGCTGGTAAGACAAAGGTTTCGTAATAACCATTTTCTTTTTTTCCGAACAGATGATAGCAGCCGACCTAGTGACTGCATCCTTAAGCTTCATGCCAGGATATAAAAAATATGGGACAATGGTAATAGTGTCTACGCCTTTTGCTATGCATCTCTTAATTCCTTCGTCAATAAAAGGTGGAATGACTTCGAGGAAACAATAATCCACAAAATCGTATTCAGTTTTATCTTTAATCAGGTTACACATTATTTGAAGTTCTTCTCTGACTTCTTTCATCTTGCTGCCTCGATCAATAATTAGTAAAGCTTTTTTCAATCCATACTCACCCTGCTTATGGCGACTGTCAAATCTGGAGGGAACTTGTACTTTGGAACGATGAGATTTCCCTTAGATCCTGCCAGAGATGAAGCTTCAGAAACACTTGATGTACCTTCATACAATCCTACTATTTCTGACGGGTTTGGTACCTTTATCTTATCAAGTTTATCTCTTGAAAATAAAATCAATGGGAGATCATTTCCCTGACAATATTCATCTAATCCCTTTATACGTTTTCCCTTATCTAATGAGGTGATGGCTTTTATGCTCTTAATGCTAAGGGAGTTTTCCTTCAAAACTTTGGCTATTCCATCTCGAATTGTCTCTTCACTAGTATTCCAATGAAGTCCGATCCCTATAAATAGCGATTTTGGTCTATATATCACAGACTTACTCAACAGATTCTCATTAGCAATTATTTTGTCGCTTATTATAATGGCGCCTTTAATTTCATCAGATAAGAGATCGTCCAAATGTGACATCAACTTTACATTTTTAGGCAATTGTTCCATATTCCACCAATCTTTTTCGCCGGCATCCTGAAATACACCAATTACTTCTTCATTAACCATCATAGCGCTAACTTTTGTAACATTCACCATGTCCTCAATAGTCCAGCCGAATTTTTTTCCAAGCAAATCTATAGCAATAGTGTTATTTACGTCAGCAGCTGTGGTAATTACAGGAATTGAATTTAATATGCCTGAAATTTTCATTGATAATTCATTCGCCCCGCCTAGATGACCAGAAAGTGTACTTATAACAAACTTTGCAGTATCATCAATTACAATTACAGCAGGATCAGATTTTTTATCTTTCAAAAATGGAGAAATTAACCTAATTACTGCCCCCAGTGAAAAGATACAAACTAGTGAGGTATAACTATTAAAAATATGCCCTATTTTTTGGGAAACGGGCTCTGTAAAGAAAATAATATCAGGATCCGAACTGCTAAATTTATTAGGGGCGTATACATCTGAATTATCTAATTTATCTCGAATTTGTTTGGCTATTGTAATACCATTCTTTGTTATTGCTATTATTGCAGTTTTTTCATTTGTAACGATATTTACCATAACAAAAATCCGACCTAATTTAATTCAATTTGTACCAATCTTTATAATATATTTCTAATTTCATAGACAAGAAACTATGCCAAACTCGATTGCAGTTAACATTTAATTAACAACTGTAGTATCTAACATATATAAATATCCATAAACCTATCAGTTTAGGGCTTTAAGAAAATTATTTTTTCATTGATAATAATACCGTTCCTTTTTCTATTTAGTTGCAATGGCTCACATCTGGCCCAATTTACTTTGGAAATCTACCTACTATGTTACCATCAAAGTCAAACATTATGACTTCAATCGACAAGCTCTTGCCTGAGTAACTTTCAAGTTGTTTAACAGCCTCTCTGCAGACGAGGTCATAAAAGTTAGATAATGAATTAAATTCAATTATTTCTGAAACATGTCGTGCGGTATTTGCGTTCATTATTGATTTGATTAGTGATTCATTAGCACCTGCTTCTTTGGCCAATTTTGCCATAAAATTCATACTAACATGAGAGCCTCTAACATGTGTTTGTTTTACACCCATTGCAATCTTAGTCAATTTACCGATAAATCCGCCGATAAATATCTTTTTGACTCCCTTAATACGACATTGATTCACACTGTATCCGGCAAAATCACCCATCTGGACATAACAATGTTCAGGATACAGATTATTGAATAATTTCTTTGTGAAATCCTCGCTCCTTCCGCCCGTCGTAAGGATAAAAGTATCAGCGTTTAATGCTAAGCCGACATCTAGACTTTGTCTAATGGAAGCTGCAAAAGAGGCAGTAGAATATGGTAATACTATTCCTGTAGTTCCCAGTATAGAAATTCCTCCTACTATACCCAATCGAGGATTGTCAGTTTTAATTGCCAATTCCTGACCTTTTGGTACAGTAATAGTTATTTTAATGCCAAATGATGTCCAGCAATCGTTGTTTTCAGCTAAAATCTCATAAACTGAATCCTTAATCATCTTCAGTGGTACTGGATTTATCGCGGGTCCACCAATAGGTAATCCCAAACCAGGTTTTGTTACTTTTCCAACTCCTTTCCCACCATAGATTTGAATTTTTCCTGTATCAGATGTTAGTTCTACTGTTGAACATATTTCAGCACCATGTGTCACGTCTGGATCATCACCTCCATTCTTGATCACTGCACAGGTAACCTCCGAGTCGTCAACTTTGGTCCAAGCTATTGGTATACAGACTTTTTGTCCTTTTGGAAGAGTTACTTGGATTTCATTAACAATTTTATTTGTGAGAAGAGAGTGTAGTGCGGCTTTTGTAGCAGCTGAAGCAGAGGTACCTGTTGTAAAACCAGTGCGTAGTTGACCCCTTTTCTTTTTATCCCTTACTTCCTTTGGGAGATCTTGTTCACTCTCAGCAATGGATATATCATTAACTATTGTGTCGTCTAAGACATTCAAAAGCACTCACTCCATTATTGCAGAATGTAAATCTGAGAAGAATTTGGTTTTTAAAGAATGTAAATCAACTCACTGTTCTTAATACATCAGATTTATCCGTCTGTTCCCATTTAAAATCAGGATCTCGTCTTCCAAAATGACCGTATGCAGAAGTTTTTTTATATATGGGTCTTTTCAAATCTAAAGTCTTTATTATTCCCGCAGGACTTGTGTCAAAAACTTCTTTGACTTTTGCTTCTATTTTTTCTTCATCTACAGTTGCAGTTTTGAAAGTATCAACCATTATAGAAACAGGTTTTGCTACTCCAATAGCGTAAGCAATTTGAACCTCACATTTAGTTGCCAATTGGGCAGCAACTATATTCTTTGAGATATATCTAGCCATATAACAAGCGGATCTATCGACTTTACTTGGGTCTTTACCTGAAAAAGCGCCTCCGCCATGCCTGCCCATACCACCGTAGGTGTCGGCTATAATCTTTCTTCCTGTCAAACCTGTGTCACCAGGAGGTCCACCGATTACAAATCTTCCAGTAGGATTTACAAACACCTTTGTTTCGGATGTTATCCAGTCCTTACAGACAGGATTTATCACAAATTTTACTATTTCCTCGGTAATCTGTTCTTGGGAAACGTCAGGTGAATGTTGAGTTGATAAAACAATGGTATCAATAGATTTTGGACGATTGTCCTCATAAATCACGGAAACTTGGGATTTTCCGTCAGGTCGAACCCAATCTAATTCTTTTTTCTTTCGTACTTGTGATAAACGCAAAGACAAATTATGAGCCAGTGTGATAGGTAAAGGCATTAGTTCAGGAGTTTCATTTATAGCAAATCCAAACATTAACCCTTGGTCTCCCGCACCCTGTTCTCGTTCCTGGTTAGATGTAACACCAATGGAAATATCTGGACTTTGTTCATGCAATGAGACTAGAACAGAACATGTATTTCCGTCAAAACCATACTCAGGTTTATTATACCCGATGTCATTTATCTCATTTCTTACTATTTCCTGTATGTCTAACTTATTCCTCGAAGTTACCTCTCCTGCTACAATTACTACGCCTGTGGTAGTCATTGCTTCGACTGCAACCCTCGCATCAGGATCTTTTTTTAGAAACTCATCAAGAATGGAATCAGATATTCTGTCACATATCTTATCAGGATGTCCCTCTGTCACACTCTCGGATGTAAATATAAACTTTTTCGATCGCATTGTTATCGTTTACTAAGATTTATTGTAACAACTTTTAAAATTCCTTTTCTAATTTTATGAAGAGTACATTATTGCCTCTTATCACTACCTTACCATAATTGGCCAATAGATCAGATCCATCAAATTCCTCTGCATCAACTAGGATTAGATTCATATAGGAATCTACATTTGACATTTTACCTCTATATTCGATCTCGCTTTTCAATCTTACAGCAACTTTTCTATTTAAAGAACGCTGTAACACATTTAATGGTCTCTTGGTGGGTTGTTGGGAAGGTGATGATGTCATATTGTTAATCAATTGTGAAAGGACCCTAGGCTACAATAAAAAGCTTCCTCTGACCATGAATTTCCAATCAAGCTTTTTATCTTTCAGATATAAACTAAGATCATAACCTCAGATTTCCAAAAGTTTAACGAATTGCTTTGTAATTTCTCCAAAGCTGGTACTTTATTTGAGTTAGTAGGCGAAAAAGGTTCGGGAAAGACTTCCCTGATACACACGATTTGTGCTACTAACACAATAAACAATAAAAAATCTATATACATTGACGGCTCAGGGAGTTTCAGACCAGAATTTATACGGGAATATCTAGATAGATCAGCAAACTACAGCAAAGAGGAGATAATACAACATCTAAAAAACATATCATATGTAAGAGTATACGAGCCCGAAAGTATAACGGGTATATTTCGAAAAATTAGACTACTGAATGTAGACTGTATTGTAATAGACGATCTACTTTATTTGTATCTTCATCATCACAGGGCAAAAATAAGATTTGAAGTTAGAAAATTCATTAGGGAAATGGCCCTCATTGCTTTAATAAAAAAAATAAATATAATCTTTACAAACACAATAGTACGCACAAAGAGAGATCAAGATCTCGAAGCAATTTCTTATGAATTATTTTATAATGACGTGGTAAGATATATTCATGTAAAAGCTTTGCTTCAGAATAATATCAATAATATAATAGATTGCAGCTTTATATACCCGGAAAGTCTAGAATCAATAAAGTTAAAGATATCAGTCGATCGGGCCGATACATTATAGGATTTAAAGTATAGCAGAAAATATTCTAGTAAAAAGTAATAGATTTAAAGAATAATAGAATCATAAGAAATCATTATTTATTGTTTTCAAGTATTTGTAAGAAGAATCTAAGAGAATGTATACTTACAATTATGAAAAAAGCTATGATAAAGTAGTTATTATCGGTCTTGGTCAACTTGGTCTTCCAGTTGCAAAATATGTTAAAGAGCATGGTTTTGATGCTTATGGTTATGATATCAATCAAAAAGCCATGCAGACGGCCGAGTCCAACTATGGAATAAAACAAGCAACAAACTTTGGTGACTTTGATGTATTAATAATCTGTGTATCTACACACAGACCAGATGACATGTTCTCACCACAAGTAGACGGTCTAATGTCAGTTGTTCAAAAGATATCAAAAGAGGCAAAAAGTGGTGCACTCATTTCAATAGAAAGTACTATACCAAAAGGTACATCAAAAAAAGTCTTTGAAAAACTAGATCATAGGCTCCATGTAGTACATGCACCTCACAGATGGTATGCATTAGAAGAAGAAATTCATGGTGTTAATCAACTACGTATAGTGGGTGGTGTAAGCAATTGTTGTTTGCAACATGGACTCAACTTTTATGATGGACGAGAAGTAATACCTACTTCTACTTCTACTTCTACTTCTGGCGTAGCGATGCATTTACCATCGTCCTCTACACCCGCATCATCAACCGCACCATCATCTACTAAAACAGCAAGTGTATCTGCAAGAATAAATAGAGTCAAAAGTTTGGGTATACCAATGCATCCAGTTTCTTCTGTCGAAGTAGCTGAGCTAACCAAGATAGTAGAAAATGCACACAGATATCTTCAAATAGCCTTTGCAGAAGAGCTTTATCTTTATTGTATATCAAATGGAATAAGCTTTCCAGAATTAAGAGAATCTCTCAATACAAAATGGAATGTAGACATACTTGAGCCAAGAGATGGAATAGGAGGTCACTGCCTACCCAAAGATACAAAGATGTTTATCAATTCATCTAATACAATAAAAAGTAAGATATTGCAAGCCGCTATGGAAATAGATGAGGATTA
>JAPSGR010000088.1 GCA_031177355.1 Candidatus Nitrosocosmicus sp.
TCACTATGAGTGGGAGGAAGATATAAAATCAACTTTGGTAAATTCCCTGGCCGGGTCTGAAAGCCAATCAAAAAGATCCTGCAAGACATTTTCTTGTATTGGACCCATACTAGTCAGCCATTTATTAGACGGATAAAATACATGTCCAAGATCCGGATAAGTTTTAAGGGTGTGATCAGGATGGTTTAACTCTGTTAGCCTTTGATGCAAAAGGAATGCTTGTTGAGGATAGGTTTGTGAGTCATTCTCACCTTGCTGTATCAAGATAGATATGTCAGAAGGAACTTTACCTATTATGTCCAAAGTCGGGGTAATGGCATCGTGGGACCTCAGCCAAATAGTACAAATACCAGTACACTTTTCACCGGGTACCATTTTAGTTATTGATTCAAATCTTTCTACAAGTGCTGGTTTAAACTCATCATCGATGCTTATAAAATCGTCATTGTTTGTGTTCAAGTCTGGATGCGGATGTAGTGCTACCACCCCATTGACTGAAGTGGTATTTTGAGTGAGGAGTAGGGTGATGTTTCCTAACGTGCCCCTTAAAACAGGATCTTCAGAAGCTTCCTGGACCGAAAGCAGTCCATCATTGTTGTGGTCAAGAAACTCTTTGGCGTATTGCATGGGCGTGTGGACATCTTGTAAATAAAGTAACTCACCCATGGTTTTTTGGGCTAATACACCCATCAGCACGATATTATCTACCTTATCTGGATTATCAATTGCAACCCTTGGAGTTATTATTGTACCTTCGCTATGCCCAATTAATGTTACCTTGTTGGTATCAACCTCTGGCTGTTGTATTAATACTTCTAAGGCCTTTTCAGCGTCTTGTTTCAAGTCATTAAATGTAATGTTTCCATATGCGTTGCTATCCAAAATAGACATGTTTTCACCTATACCTCTTTTGTCATATTGAAGGACTGCAAATCCCCGATCTGATAGGTACTCGGCTATCTGGAAGAATGGCCTGGTAGGTGGATACATCTTTGATCCGGTCTCATTATCTATACGAATGTACCCAATGGTTTCATTCATATCCATAGGCCCAGTTCCATGTATAAGAAGGACACCGGGGTACGGCCCCTGTCCAACAGAAGGATAGACGAGTTTTGCGTTAGTCGATATGTTGTTACCTAGGTCTATAACAAGATCCCGGTGTTTTGTTGTCTGTAAATCGGATTGAGCAAAAGTTGTAAAAATACTTCCACTGCTACCAATATAAAATAGTAAAGATATAGAAAAAACAGAAATGGCAATAACCATTATTTTTGCTGTCGACAAAAACATGAATCAAGGTAATACCATAGAAGTATATAAGAATGCGGTGTCAATAACCCTTTCCAGGGTATCTTACCTATGCCATTGTATGCCCACCTGTTATGGTTGTCAGGATTATTGCATCTGTTATTTCTTATATTATATTGTCATAGTGTCATACCTCCGCCGCCACGTGCTATTTCAACTATTACAACAATCTAAGACGAGGTGGAGTATGGAGATAATAGCACAATAGACAATAACAGTA
The DNA here is from genome assembly GCA_031177355.1 of Candidatus Nitrosocosmicus sp. Classification (GTDB taxonomy): domain Archaea; phylum Thermoproteota; class Nitrososphaeria; order Nitrososphaerales; family Nitrososphaeraceae; genus Nitrosocosmicus. The sequence continues at coordinate 1,532 of JAPSGR010000088.1, forward strand.
CATAAAACCTTGGCAGCTATGACAACTATGACAAGAATCTTTTTACCGTCACTATAAAAATAAAAAGGATACCATCACATAGACTAAATTTAGATATTGCAAAGATATCCCCAAATAAAGAACTCTATATGGTAAGACTAAGAAAAAGAGTCCTCAGGAAGGACTACAAAACGAATGTGTATTACTGTCACAAGGTCTTTGCAACTTGAGATATAATGGTATAAAACCTGAAATTATTGATTTACTACAAGGTAGGATCAGCAACTCTGTATTTGTAATCATTATTACAAACCCGACATAAAAGAGATAATAACAAAAAGGATAAGGCCGGTGTTGGATGAGGCGAAAACGTCTACATAGCCTGGTGGTCAAACAAGACAGGCAATGATGAGGTTTTGTTTAGGGCCTCCAATGACAACGGTGCAACATTTAGCGACAAGGTAAACCTAAGCAATACCACTAACGCAGAATCAGTTGACGCAATGATTTCTGCAGATGGTGATACCGTGGCAGTCACCTGGTGGGAACGAAACAACACATCAAACGAGCCAGTCTTAAGAATAAGCACTGATACTGGAGCGACATTCGGACCATTGCTTCAACTATCTCATAACGGAACATTAGGAAATACTGACGATTCTGAATAAAGACAATAAACTATCATTAGTCTAAAGGGATCGCGGGTTCAAATCCCGCACTTCGCACCATTTTGAAAAGATTTGAATAAGAGTTTATAGATTCACTACAGTAAGCATACCTAATAGTATTTGTTTGTTAAACATTATATGGAAAAGATTTAGAAAGAGTTTTTGCAAAAGGTAGAAAAGAAATCGATAATTATTTTACAAATTATATGAATTATATTATACAGATCATGTATTGTGTTTATTCTTATGTAATAGTGACAATTAAAGAGAATTAATTAAAACAATATAATTGATATTTATTACCTCTATAATGATATTTCTTAAATAATAGTGAATAGCATATGTTTCGATGAATTTGGCAAAAACAAATCCAATTATTTTTATAGTATTTAGTTTTATCGGAATGACTGCTAGTCTGATACTATTGCAATCAATACACTACATATATGCTAGCGATGTTCATCCACAACAGGATAATATATTTGACCGCAAAGCTCCTATGACGGTAACCGGGGATAATGTCTATGTAACATGGTGGTCCAATAAAACTGGAAACGATGAGGTTTTGTTTAGGGCCTCCAATGACAACGGTGCAACATTTAGCGACAAGGTAAACCTAAGCAATACCACTAACGCAGAATCAGTTGACGCAATGATTTCTGCAGATGGTGATACCGTGGCAGTCACCTGGTGGGAACGTAATCAAACTGCTAATGAGCCTGTACTAAGAATAAGTACTGATGCCGGACAGACCTTTGGACCATTGCTTCAGCTCTCACAGAATGGAACTCTATGAACTAGCCCTGAAGAGCAAGAATAATTACATTCAATAAGAAATCGCGGGTTCAAATCCCGCACTTCGCACTCGTCCCTAAATGCCACTTTGTTTACATTTTTGTATGACTCCAAAGCATTGGTAAATATATACAAGTTGTTACTTATAGCCGTGTATTAGGTTTCGGAGATAAAGATTGTGGAGGGATTGTATAAAGGAAGCAAAATGAAAGATCAATTTTACACATAACGTAATTGCAACAAATAAATATTTGATCATTAAATTCAAATTCTTTTTCCAATTTTATATTTTTTAATTTTTTAATATAATTGTTAAAGATATTCTTGTAATATATAATTTACAATAAATTTATTAATATGGTTTTATTGTGTATTTTATGAAATTCTTAATCAAATTCCAGCTTTCCATAGAACATGGCAATAAAGTAGCACAAGATCCAAACACAATGAACAAACTAGATGAGTTCATGAATAAAATGAAGGTTGAATATTCGTATTTTCTTTTAGAAGATGGAAAAAGAACAGGTGTATTCATTGTAAATATTGACAATACAGATATGATTCCTTCGTTTACTGAACCTATACTTCAAGAGTTCAATGCTAATGTAGATATTTATCCTATAATGGGTTATCAAGAATTAAAAAAAGGATATTCCATTCTTGGCTGAAACATACAAACACTTTTTATCGCGGGTTCAAATCCCGCACTCAACCCTATGCAATGTATGGGTTTGAAAATAGTTATTTTTTTATAATAGAAATATGATTACTAATCCATGTTTTCAAATACAACAACCGTAATAATGATGATATTATTTGGAGTTTCAATATTACTTACAACAATAATTATACCGGATGCTTCTTCATTTCGAGGTGGGGTCTTTGTCGGAGCTACTGGTGCAGAAAAAACTTCAAGGGCTCCAACCGTTATATCAGGAGAGAATGTATATGTCGCTTGGTGGTCTAATAAAACAGGTAACGATGAGGTGCTGTTTAGAGCCAGTAATGACGCAGGTTTAACATTTGGAGATAAAATTAACCTTAGCAATACAACTACCTCTGAATCAGTTGATGCCGAAATTGCAGCTGAAGGAGAGAATGTATACGTTACCTGGTGGGAACGCAACCAGACTGCTAATGAGCCAGTCTTAAGAATAAGCACTGATACTGGAGCGACATTCGGACCATTGCTTCAACTATCTCATAACGGAACATTAGGAAATACTGACGATTCTGAATAAAGACAATAAACTATCATTAGTCTATAGGGATCGTGGGTTCTCTTTAATTTACTTTTAGGGATTTGAACTATACAGAGCGGTGAGCGGGTTCAAATCCCGCACTTCGCATCTAGCAAAGCATTGATTTGAACCTTTGTTTAGATCCTATTACAGTAAAGATTATCTAACGATATGTATGTAAAGCGTTAATGTAGAACACATTTAGAAAAAATGTTTGGAAAAGGATGATAGAAATAGATATCTATTTTACCTCCATTACTAGACTTATCATTATTATTTAAATAATAGTGAATATCTTTGTTTTTATGAATTTGACAAGAATGAAATCAATTATCTTTATAACAATTTTGTCTACCGTCATTACTATCAGTCCGATATTATCGCAATCTGCAAATGCAGGTCCAAGAGACACTGGCAACTTAACAGTAACTGACAAAGCACCTATCGTTACATCAGATGGCAATGTGTATGTAACATGGTGGTCAAACAAAACAGGTAACGATGAGGTGCTGTTTAGAGCCAGTAATGACGGTGGTTTAACATTTGGAGATAAAATCAACTTGTCCAATACCACCGATATAGAATCTGTGGATGCCGAAATTGCGGCTGAAGGAGAGAATGTATACGTTACCTGGTGGGAAAGAAATGAAAATGTGCATCCTCATACCAATGAGCCAGTCTTAAGAATAAGCAATGATGGAGGACAAACCTTTGGACCGGTACTGCAATTATCACAGAATGGAAGTATTAGTACTGCAGAACAATTAACAGAAGGGGAAACAACCGACGACGAGTAAACAAACTTATAACTTATCTAATTTTATTTTTAAATAAATTGATATCTGCAACAGTTGTTTTAACAATTATTATGCCAATAGTTTTTATAACAATTGGCATAACTACGGTCTTACAATACCCATTACAACAAGCACATGCAGCCGAAACCGTACATCTTTTCAACGAAGCACCTATCGTTACATCAGATGGCAATGTGTATGTAACATGGTGGTCAAACAAAACAGGTAACGATGAGGTTTTATTTAGAGCCAGTAATGATAATGGATTAACCTTCGGTGACAAGATTAACCTTAGCAATACAACTACCTC
>JAPSGR010000025.1 GCA_031177355.1 Candidatus Nitrosocosmicus sp.
ATCTACAAAAGTACTTCATCCTATTACATTTACATAGAAATTAAGACTAACTGTTTAGGTTAACATTCATCTAATTTTGGTATCTGGTAGTAGGGGATTTCATATTTAGAAACGTGATGGCTATTATAAAAAGATAGATAGGTCACCTATACAGCGGTACAGCCCGATTGGATAATACTTTCATAAGCCAGGTCAAATTTGTATTGTTAACTACCTCATTTTGATATTTTGATAGGGGATGTGATTATTACAATAAACATTACAATCAAAATCGATATTATTAATTTACTTTTATTTGATTTTCATTTTCTTTTCAGTGATTCACTGGAGATTACTTGTTCTACTGGATTTTGATTAGTATATTGAAAATATTGAAATATCCTGTTACTCAGAAATATGATGTGGGTCTTACAATAAAATGCAAGCATTGTGGTTTTGAACATAAATCAAATCTATATCGAGAAGATGAACTTATGATTGAAGAAAAGACTTCTAACCATGAAAGTTGTCCCAAATGTGGCCAAGTTTCAACATATGATGGATCTGATTACGACTAGTCGTGTATTTATAACCTTTATTTCTAAAATATGCGAGGTAAAACGCCTATTAAATTATGGTTCCGTCATTTCGAAATTCCTATGGTTATACAGCTAAAATATAACCTCTGTTCATTTCTCTATTTAATAACAAAACCCAAATAAATTAGGTTGCTGCCGTTGTCCTTATTTAGTTATTGAAATCAATATTCTATAGGCAGGCTAAATGAAAATGTAGCGCCTTTATCTTTATCAAAATTATTTTGAGCCAAATTTGCCCACCATGTGCCTCCACAATGCTTTTTGCAATGTACAGACCTAAATCAGTACCTTGGTCGAAACAATAGTTCATTTATTGTCTTTCAACTAGCCCGGTTGCACTTACAACTTCTGAAGCGTTATTATACGTCTTATCCTCTATCTGACCCAATAGTTCGGATATTCTCTTATCAGTATTTCTACCTATAACCGAATTTACAATAGTATTTTTATCTGCCGGATAATTAATACCCTTTAAACTGTCTGCTAACTCTATGGCAGAAGGATAATCTTTAACGTCTACTTCCTTTTTTTGTCCAGAAATATCCTCTTGTCTATTTTCTGTTGATGTATAATCATTATTCATGTTATGTTATATCTGGCAAAGTATTAATTAAAATAATAATATGTTAAAGATTTGTCTGTAACCTTTGGTCCAGTGTCAATAAAAAGACCGAATCAACAACTCAGTATAGCTTTTAATTTGCTGTTCTTTAGATTTCTGAAAGGGTGTCGGTTAGGTGAATAATGACTTTTATTTCTATGCTCTTTGTTTTTTATAAGCCTCATTATTAACAATCAAACCATACTGAGCTAAATTGCTGGCAGTTAAATTCTATGTTTTTCATTTGTACTGATATGTCACAAAACGACATTAATTCGAAGTATGTTGAATACTTAAATGAAGCGTTATCTGCAGAAAATGCTGCAATAGATAGAATAACATCAAGAATAGGTGAGACACCCCTTCCACAGATAAAGCAAAGATATCAACAACATTTAGAAGAAACCCGAATGCAACAAGACCGATTAAGCCAAATAATAACCCAGCTTGGAGAAGAACCTACAGACTCTAAAGCCAACCTACCCGAGCTAAAACCGCCATCAACAATGATGTTAAAGAAAACCATAAAGGATACCATAAAGTCAGTGACAGACGATAAAAAGGACAATCCGTTACCAGAGGAAATGGAGTTTTTGAAAATAAAACAAGATGTGATTATTGAAGGTTCAGAAATAGTATCATATGAAGCTCTAATTGAAGTGACCAAAAGAATTCCCAATCTTAATGGTGATCAGATAATACCTTTGTTAAAGCAAAGCCTAGATGAAGAGATGAACATGAAGAAATGGTGCACAGACAATATGCCCATGGTGGTTGATAGCCTGTTACCAAAAATTTTATCTGCGGTTAGCAGATAAGAATAAGTTTGTGTTAGTAGGTTAATTAATCTAATATTTCTTTGTTATCCCATTGTTAAATTATAAAAAAAATCCTGAAGAGGTGTCTACTCCGTTATTTAAATATCTTCTGTAGCAGGAATCTAATCCATTTTACCTTGTTTTTTATAAAATTATATATAATAACTTTTTAACTAGTAAATCTTTTCTATGGGTCATAATTGAATCTTATCTTGATAATAAACATGGGGGTATAACTAATAGAATGGTATCAAGATTAAATAAAACTCTCAAATAATATACTACTAAGACGTTGTAACTGAACTTTACTTATGTTTTTTTAAAGCTCCATTTTTTAAAAGGTTAGAAGCATGGATAACTATACCACGTTCTTGTTATTCTTTCTAACAAGAGCATTAAGAAATGAATCTAAATTATCGGACAATGCTTGATGATGATGATTATTCTCAATAGTTTTCAAAATCTTTATTTTAAATCATTTATTAATAGATCATGGTATAGTTATATTAAGGAAAATTAATTAAATGAATGTGTAGCAAGCGACACAGGTTTATTTTGTTGCACAAGAAATAAGAATCTAGGATTCCAGAAATAACCTATAACTTTATATTACAATAGTTACTTATATTTAAAGTTTTATGATTATGTGAGTTGCTTACCCGGGTTGACAAATTGTTTTTATAATAATGTGAATATCAAATTCTAAAATTTACAATTCTGCGATTATCAGGTACTAATATTTTGTCTAATGTTTGTACTAAATTCGGTAAATCTTAATTAAATATGAATGCTTAAACTTTTCATAAATTTACATAATCCTCATTTATAGTGGATATATTATTTTATTTCTTTTTATGGTTAAAGATTACAATTTCAAATAGATTAATGAATCAGATTTCTATTGGTTTTGAAATAATCTAGATTAGGAAATTTTTTACATACTTTAGGAGCACCTGGGTAATTTAATAAATAATAAGTAGGTAATTACTATGTAGATCTCATTATAGGTAATAATAATTCAGAGTTGACTGCTTATAAATAATCCATAAGTATTTCCAGTAGAGTTATTTATATAGTTCCATTCAATATTTCCAATATCTAGGTTTTTGAATTTTCTTTTATCTTGTATATTGAGATTTTGATACACTTCTTCTCCTATTATTATTTGATTTGGTTTAGCAAAATTTGTCATTTTTGAAGCTATATTTATCGTATAGCCTAGAATGTCCAATCGTGGCTTTTTAAGAATGGTATTGCCATTTCTTTCGTCGTTTATAGTAGCTGGATTAGATATATCATTAGATTTCTTTTCATCTGGTTCATTTTGATTTTTATTAATATTTACTGTCTCAGGTCTTAAACCATATTGGACTATTGCATTTTCTCCTATATCAATGCCTATCCTTATACCTAATTCAGGATAATCATTTGCTTCTAGAATAACATTCATCCCTTTTTGAATAACAGTTACCATGGAATAGGCACATGTAACTGCATTAACACATGGAAAATATAAATCATCCTTTTCTGTAAAGAAGAATGCCAATATAGCATCCCCTACATATTTAAAGACATATCCGCCATATGCTTCAATTACCAGAGACATTTCTTGAGTAAACGCTTGTATTATGGGGACCAAACGTTTAAGAGGTAAATTCATTGAAAGATCTGTAGAACCCACAAGATCAACGTGTAATATTACTAGTGTAACATTTGTACCAACAAAGCTCTCCATTAGTTCTTGTGTTTTTTCCTGCGAAACATTGAATTCCGATCTAACTTTTAAGTTATACCAGGTTCTTTGTTGGGAATCTTTGATTGCGGAGTCAATATCAAAAACAGTATCTAACAATAACATACCTAATTTAGGAACTTTTGATGCTTCAAGGATTGACTTTTCCTTACCTTTGTCTATCATCTGATATTTTTTGATCTTGTCGTAAACTTGTTTGATGCTCAAATCCAACTGAAAAGCGATAGTTTCGAGGGGGATGTCCGATTCGTATAAAGTAATGATTGTTTTATCCGGATGAATTACGATATTGTTATTATTTATCGAATTCACAGACATTTTGAAGGCAAATCATTATTATATGTATCTAATTAGACTCGATAGAAAACATAATGATGTTTCTAGAGTTTTCCATTATTGATACCTTTTTTCCTTCAATCACTTTTCAAGCAAGTTATTTGTAACAGAAAAAAAGTTAAATTGATTTGAATACATTGATAACTTCCATTAGTATTTTATCTCGGAGTATTTTAGAGTAAATTTTAAAGATAAATTTTTTTTATTGTTGATGGCATTTACTTTTAAACAAAGCGATGATGGCTCTATATCGAGGAATTAGCCCTTTTAATAGACCAAGAAAGAGAGAAAGGAAATAAAATTAACCTTGAGAGTAACAATTTTCCTTCATTAGAAAAATTGCTAATCTATTGATATTTACAACTCTTAAATAATTATTAAATACGAAGATCCGTTTAGTTAAGAAATGTAACTACTTTGCATAATTGACTTCCATTTGATTTCAGAAAGAAGAGGAAATATTATTCAGAAATTGATTTTTACAGATTATTTAAGTAATTGTCAGGCTTTCTTCAGTTTATGGATGTAATAGTACGACGTTTACAAGACAGTGATCTTGAGGAAGCAGACAAAATACTAAGGCTTTCTTTCGGGACATTTTTTGGTCTTGCAGACCCAATGACTTGTTTTGGTGATGCAGATTATGTTAAAACTCGTTTTCATGCTGATCCAGATCTGACCGTTGCTGCAGAAGTAGATGGTAGATTGGTGGGGTTTAATTTTATAGCAAACTGGGGGAGTGTGGGATTTTTTGGTCCTTTGTGCATACATCCTGAATTTTGGAATAAAGGAATTGCAAATAAATTGCTTAGTCCAACGATGGATCTATTCGCAAAGTTGAATATAAGACAAGCTGGGTTGTTTACGTTTGCAAATAGTACAAAACACGTTCATCTTTACCAAAAATATGGTTTTTGGCCGCGATTTCTTTCTGCCATAATGTCAAAGAACATAAAAGACGTCCATGAGACAAAAGAGAAAGCGGAGAATGATAATACAGAGGAGAAACATTTTACCAAAAGATTTTCTGAAATATCAAAAGACAAACAAGTATCTGTTTTAGAAGACTGCCTACACCTTACAAACAATATCTATGAGGGATTGGACTTGCGAAAGGAGATTAGAGCAATACATAATCAGAAACTGGGAGATACCATAGTTTTATATGATAATATGCACAGAGATCAAAAAGCATTTGGGTTAGCATTATGTCATTATGGCGCAGGAACTGAAGCAGGAAGTGATGTGTGTTATATCAAATTTGGAGCAGTGTTACCAAGTGAAAATACAAAAGGAAAATTTGTGGAGTTACTGTCGGCTGTTAAACAACTAGCATCAGAAAATAATATTTCAAAAATCACTGCTGGAGTCAACCTGGAACGTCATAATGCTGCCAAAACAATGTTAAATGACGGATTCAAAACAGATTTGCAAGGCGTATCAATGTACAAGCCCAATGAGCAAGGCTACAATTTACCAAATGCATATGTAATTGATGATATGAGATAAATGGTATACGCCTACTCGTACATCTCATAAAATATGAATAATATACTTGATTTAGTTTTTAACTATATATCGATAAAAACTATCAAGAATTTCCTACTAATTATTTTAAAATGAAATTTCTCAAAATTTTTGAATTAAACTTATTGTTTATATCTGATTCAATTGAAAAAGGGATCTAACTGCTCGTTGCTTTTCCAAAATCCCATGCAGAGAAAAATTTGGGAGTAATTTCAATTACAACTTGCATACCTTTTTTAGCATTTTCTGTAATCATCTGGGCGAGAGGATTATCTAACGTTCCCAAATATTTTATAATTATTTTCTCTATGATTGGTCGGTTCCATTCTATATCTTCAGATATTCTTGCTATCCCTCTTCCTTTAACTCCTCTGTAAGGAAAGTTCTCATCGTCAATAGAGAAGTAAATTTTGTTAGAATTATTGTAGAGATTACGAGTTTTCCTAGTTTTTTTTTGTGTTGAGATGTAGATTTTACCGGGTTCTTTTTCGTATAAAAACCAAAGCGGTTGAATAGAAGGATAGCCCTCTTCGTCGATTGTAGCTAACTGTAAGTTAAATTTACTTTCAAGAAAATTATTTACCTCTTCTTCTGTGACTTTATTTGGCATACCTGGCAATGACTGGATAAGTTTCATGTGTATTCGAATCCACTGCTTGATATAAGGTTTACTTGAGGCTTGGGGTATTTCATAATAGATATTTTTAATTTATTCCATGGTAAGATGCCGAGCATAAAACATAAACATACTATTGTCAATACAAGATTGTGAATGATAAAATAAAGATACTCGGATTCGCTGGAAGTCTAAGGAAAGAATCCTTCAATAGAGCACTTTTACGTAATGCAGTTAACCTCGTTCCAGATAATTCAAGCCTAGAAATTTTTGAACTTGATGGTATTCCACCATTCAACCAAGACACTGAGAAAGACATGCCTGAAAAGGTACGGGAATTCAAATCCAAGATAAGAGGAGCAGACGCAATTTTGATTAGTACTCCAGAATATAATTACTCTGTACCTGGGGTGTTAAAAAACGCAATTGACTCAGCTTCGAGGCCCTATGGAGATAATCCCTTTGATGGTAAACCAGTTGCAATAATGAGCGCCTCAATAGGAATGTTGGGAGGAGCCAGAGCACAATATCATCTCCGTCAAATTTTTGTTTTTCTCAACATGTATCCAATTAATAAACCCGAGGTTATGGTCAACTTTGCTGCGGACAAATTCGACTCCAATGGCATTCTAATGGATGAAACTGCGCAAAAGCTGATCGGAGACTTAATTCAAAACCTTGTGGATTGGACAAGACTCTTACAGAAATAAAATAAACTAATCTCAGAAATTTAATTATGAGTCTTATAAAAACAACCGATCTTTAGTCCGTAGGTCGCAGTTGGAATCGCATTGGGGAATGATTGATGCATCCAACTCAATTTTTTGAACTAGCGTTTCTAAAAGTAAATTGAGCACAATCAGGTCTAATTTAACACTTTGACTAATCTAATGTGAGGAACTTGAACTAACAATATTGGTAAAGTCTCTTACGCATATTTTCTAAAAGTTATTGAATTATGAGGTGCAATAATCGAGAATTCTGTGGACTTTGAATCCATGAGTTACATGGGAACTGTTAAAATATTTCAGTTTGATGATAAGAAATATTCAGATAATTCTAAAGGCGTGATGGACAGAACCTTAATCAGAATTCATGAAAATGTTTCTATTCTTGCTAATCGAAAATGTTTATGATGTCGCCGTCATAGAATTCATATACTAAACCGCTTACACAACGTTTCATACAAAAAACACCGATACACTGCTCATGTACGTGGTCTTATCACTAAATAAAATTTTATTCAATCCAGAAAATATGTCAAGATTATGTCAATGACTTTTGATATTTCACTAAATTCTTATCCTGGTTGGTTTTAAAGAATGTGGCTAAGTTATCTAAAAGTATTCGTTATATCAGATTTCTAAAGCTTACTATACCTTATCTTTGCTCAAGTATGGTTATCGTTTTAATAATTCTTCGACCATTTCATCCTAACTAATTCCATTGAATTCATTAGAAATGTAATATAATGAAGCCATTATTTCGAGATCCTCTGAGGAGCAACTATCAAGTTTTTCTGCTAGATGAGTTTTATCTTTTAAGTTGTTTTTCTTAAAATTAAGTAATTCTAATATGTTAATAATGTTATATTAAAAAATGATTAGTATAAGTAGATCCAGAGCAATTCTAAGGATAGAATTTTAGTCGGCTCTACCCTCATCAAACGGATGTATTTTAGTCCAGTCAGAAGAATTGCTATCATACTCTTGTATGGACTTGATCTCAAAATTTGGATCCATAGATTGCGTCCTATTTCCGACTGTATTATTGAGTTCATGACTTAATCCTGGCGTAGTTCTAAGTTCTCCAGAATACGCACCCATCATATTTTCTCCAGGTACAAAGGAAACATTTGAATTACTGTCGGATTTACCATCAAAGAGGTCTAGTATTCCGCCTTCGTTTTTGTCTGAAGATTGTGCACTAACTGTATATGCTAATGGAATGAGTCCTAAAGAAATTATGATTAGAATACTTAACACGTTAATTATTGTGTAATAACCATTATATAGTTCAGTAAATTATTTAAGTGGCTATACAGCAACAGTTACTCATCTATCTACATACATCTGTACTTTACAACATCTTTCTACTGAAAAATAGGTTCAGCATATCATTAGTTTAATATATTCAACATTTTTTCATCTTAAGGTTATGTTTATAATATTTTATATTTTCACATCTCCAACATATTTACTATTTCTTATTACCTGTGTTTGTGTTGCATAATTATTTTAATTCAAAGTTTTAATGCTGTGTATAGAATGTAATGTAAGTACTGATACTAGTGATAATGCATTACCATTTGTGGGAAAGAAATATTGAGAAAAGATCTATTTCTTGATCACAAACCAGAAACTTTTCAATATCGTTGAGTTTAATCTTCTGCTAGTAATATTAGCTTTAAATAACGTCAATACCGACGTAGCACAAAGTAACCTATTACAAATTCAAAACGCATTGATAAATACGGGTGGTAAACAGGTGGTAGTTGTTCCAGCCACAGCAGTACCAGCTGATGATTTAGATGGAGAATCTGGATAAAAAAATTTTTTTATTTTAACGCTTTATATCTATATATACTACTTTTAGAAGACCGTTTAGAGACGTTTTACGACTAACATTTAATTAATATTTGTATTATGTACTACGTCAATGTCAACAAAAAAATTCTCTCTTTTTGGGATCTTGTTTTCTGCACTGCTAATGGTTATTGTAACCTCAACAACACTGTCGATAACACAAGCTGAGCCTGTTGTAATGGATATTAACAAAGCCTTGGATCCTGGTCCTGGATTTGGAGAAGAAAAGATAGGAACACTGACTATGGATGTACAAAATAGGACAATAGATATATCAGTCAATATGACCGAAATGCCTAAACCAGATAAGGTTTTTGAAGCATGGCTAGTCGATGCTGATGGCTCCAATTACAAATTAAGTCTGGGTGCAATTGAAGCAGGTAGTCTCAAAACATCAGAACATATGATAAATCCATATACGTATACAGAATTTATTATTACTGAAGAGCCTAAAGACGATGTTGATCCAAATGCAGCTGGAACTTATGGAGGAGCTGAATTATCGACGCCATTTGGACGGTAAAATAATATTTTTTACTCCATTATAATTTTTCCATATTTTATCTGACAGGATTCTTCTTAAATCGATTATAATTATTATTATGTCTAGTTTAGTGATAAGGTTTCGTAATTGTTAAATTTTATAATACTAAAAATTATATTTAACATTTAAAAAAGGATAATATTCAAATAAGTATAAGCAGAGAGTTACCAAAAATATAAAAATTTAGTAAGTCGTAGAGCTATTTTGATTAGTATCGAAGGAATCTGTATCCACTTTGGTCATTCCTTTCTTTCTATATTGTTCTTGGGCTTCTGGCGTATCTGTTCCGGTTTGACCTTGCGAAGTAATTTTCTGATCGCTTGGATCTCTTTTTACTGCGGTTGGTCCTTCCACTATTAATCTTGCTGGTGTCATTGGTTCTTTATCTGAATACTCTGTTAATGGATCACTTTTTCTATTTGTATTTGTACCAGCAACTCCTTCTTCATATTCTCTCCCTGTTGAGCTTGATGACGTTCGTACGGATGAGTCGACTGTATCCTTTGCCTTACCTGCAACATCTTTTGTGGTGTCTACAACTGCGTCTTTTACATCCTTAGCTTTATCTTTGACTTTATCAATGATTTCGCCCATTGTTAATACAAATGCATGTCTAACATATTATAAATACGTAGATTTAGTTATTGAAGTATTTTCGATCTCAAGTCCAAAATCACTAATCTTTGATTTAAAATCGAGTATTCATAATGTAATCTGCTTTATTGTACGAATTATACCAAACGAAATTGTTGATGTTGATATTGAAATTAGTAATACTATCTCCTAATATATTTTCATTTTTTTCCTTCTATCCATAGCCGCTTTACCATCATTTTGGCTTCTCTTGTGGCTATAAAATTTTAAAGCCATTTTCTTTTTGACATTTTTGACATTCCTTAATAACCCCGACAACGGTGTGCAAAAAAAGGGATTGCTTTCACTCTTTATGTGTCATCATCAGACACATTGACCTTTTCAGTGGTTACCTCTTCTGTAATTTCTTTTGTTTCAGTTACAGGTTTCTTTTTTATTATCACTTCCTCTTTAACATATGGTCTTTTGGTGATCTCGATCTCTTCTCTCTTGACTGGTATTTCTATCTCTTCTTTAGATGTAGCTGGTTTTTGATCTGTTTCAGTTTGTCCACTTTCAGATTTTCTTCTTTCTATTGATAATTCTTCATGGGTTACCTGTACCTGTATTGTTTTGGTTTCTGTCATAGGTTCTTTGGTTATGGTGACCATGTCTTCTTCAGTTCGTTTTGAAACATCTACTCTTTCCTCCATCAGAGGCACTGTAGTTGATTCCTTAGTTTCTTTATCTTGGGTGGATTGTAATGAAGTTTCCAACTCATTAACTGGTGCCTCTTCTTCTTGTGAAAGCGTTTCAGTGGTGTCTACTCCTCCTCCACGATATTTACTGAAAGCTTCATCGTCAGAAACATTAAATCGCAATACATTTCCATCATAACTTTCTGCCTTTTCTTTAGGTATACCGAACGTTTCTACATCGATCAATCCTTTTTGAGTCATGACAAATCCGCTTGTTACTTCTTGAACTTCGCCAAAATCAGCATCATTAATTCCTCTTGCTTACTTTTTTATAACATCATTCCAGTCAATATCTGAACTCATAAATGATTTAGTATAACATTCTATAAATAGGTAGATAGAAGTAGTACTATAAATGGTAATATTCTAGGTCGTTTCTATTATCTTGGAACTTTTACCTTGAACTGGTTTAATCTATCGTAAGATGCATTTAGCACTACCTCTTGTCCATTGAATGATTGAATTTCATTCTTAGGGAAATTAAATTCTTCCTTTGCTCCCTCTGACGTTACGATTACGCCCTCATCATTTACTGCTGTCACAACCCCTACAGAAATTTCATCCTGGGTTTTTACTCCTTTCTTGAGTATTGAATCCCAATCTTCAATACCGGCAGTTGTATTAGTATAGGATGCATCTGTTCCAACGCTATCTATTTTTCTTTTCTCAATAAGAGGTATATACTTTTGAAGATCACGTTGTGAAGATTCTGATTCATCGTTGGTGTTTGTATTTGGCTGTTCTGTTACTGATGCAGATTTATACCGCGAATACTCACCCATCTGTGGAGGTCTATCTTTTTTAAAATTATCTTCTGCTTCTTGTTCTGATATATTAAACCAAAGAACTTCACCATCATACCCTGCAACTAATTGTTTTGGTAAATAAAATTTGTTTTTTTTAAGTCGGCCTCTTTCTGTTACAACAAATTCCTGTCCTATATCTTGCACCTCGCCCAAATCATCGCCTTTTTCGTATCCTCTTGCTTCCTTTTTAATAATATCTTTCCATTCTATACTGTTATCTTTCCAGTTAAAACTACTTGCATCAGTATTGTTACTCATGACATGAAGTATATAATAAAGTATTTAAGATCATAGAGGTGGGAAAGTTATGTTTAATTTGTAAGGATATTTGATAAATGAAACTAATCTTCTAAAATAAATACAATAGTGAATCAATTCTCATTTATAATTTATGCATCTTTTATCTAATATTTAATTCCATTACATACTGTTACTGTTTTATACAAATTGCAATGATAAGGATAGAATTAATTATATAGCAGAATAAATTGTTGATATTTTCATAAGAATAAGAACGGATATTATATGATTATACTGATGATGATATTGCCTTCATTGTGATGAAGGATATTGATCATCTTCGGTCGGCCTAGCACTGCCCGTTAGATATTCTATGTCCAAGTCATTCTCAAAGAACTCTTCAATGTCTTGTAGATACATCCTTTTTGCCTTAAAACGTAAAGTTCTCTCATCTTTTTCCATAGGAAGCATGTCAAATTTATCATAAAGTTTATCCTTTTTTTTCTGTAGGTTTACTGAACCTTTCCTGTATTGTATTTCAATTGTGGTGGTCCCCTGCCAGTTTGGTTTAAAATGCTCTAATCGAAGAATATCTAAAACCAAATTTTCGTCGACGTGGGGAAAGCCCTCTTTTATATTTTTTACAAGACTTTTGAACTGACTTTCTATACTCATGTATCTTTTAGTTGGATTAGAAGCATTACTATTATCGTTATCCATTATTATTATATACAAAACAATATTTTTAACCAGCAAAATTTTTTGTAAAACATCACAGAAGCAGAATTAAATTATGAATGTAGTAAAGTAGTATTAGACTTTATATCTGCAAGATTTAGAGCGTGAAATGGACCGAAGAGGTCATCGATTTGGAATTACTGACCGATACATTCCACATTCCTCCATTGGATCGTCTTATCGTGTACACCGGTAGGCATACAAAGATCATTACTATTATCATTCAATTATAATTTATGGTACATATATCTAAATATGTGGAATGGAACGACAGGGCAAGAAGAGTTGAATTGCTAACTTCTAATACTCAGTCGGGTATCCGTTCCACATAGATTTTTGAATGTCTATTAGGCTTTTGTAGGTACTAATTATATGAACAATACATTCAATTATAATTTATGGTACATATATCTTAATGAGATATATGATAATGCACTGTCAAATTTCTAGCGACACATCTAGGAAGAATAAAGTATAAAGACTATAGCGAGAAGGGTGAAAAATTACTAAATAAAATTAAAGCCCTAGTTAGATCATTATATTAAAAAAAAGCCTATGTTAAAACATTTTTAATTATTTCAATCGTCAAATTTTGTACATTGCCATCATTCATGGATCAATTTGTTTGGGCTCATTCTACCTTTATTTTCAGATCCTGGAGATGCAGATGATTAAGTTGTATTTGACTATAGATTACTAGTAACAGGTCAGCGCCACATTGATCTAAAATAAACACTCTTCTATTTCCGTTATACTTTACAAAACTGCCATTTATTAAATGGTATAAATATTTTCTCAAATCTTTCTTATCAATGAGAGTGACCTTTTGAATGCTGTATAATATACTTGTAAAAGATGCTCCTTTAATACATGCTACTAAGATGGGCTCTACAATAGATGTACGAAGGTAAACGGGTTTAGTTTTATTACTATGAATAGTATCGTCCATGATTTACTTATTCCTTTGAGAATCAATTGCGCAATGAGTCTTTTGATGATAGTTTAATTCTATGAACTTATTATTACACATGTTAATCTTTGACAATAAAGGACTTTTCCTTTCAGATTCTATTTCATAATCTTTAGGAAATTCATTCTCACATGAAATAATTGAATTTAACATTTTCTCAATATGTGGTAATAGCTGCATATCTATGGGTATGTACGTATGCAATTATCATGTGAGATTGTTAATCTGTAGTTAATTAATCCTAACAAATTGATTTTACTGACTATGTGTGAAATAATTTTTGTAACTTTGCTCATTAAATCATCTTGTTTAACAATACTCTCTGCAAAATGGCTGAAGTAATCGACTTTTCATATAATCATTGTTAGAAACAGTAAATTGAGTATAACAGAGAAGATAAAATCCTGAATACCAGAAATATATATTCATTTGGTTCAAAAATATTTAACTTCGCTTACTTAAAAGCAAATTGATACAGATGTCTACATAAAAATACAAAAATCTTCAAAGGCGATCAAAGCAATTTAGACAATTGTACCAATAAGTAGATCGATAATCTAATAGGATGCTCTTGGAAGTTATTATTATGTTACAATAATTTAAATCAGTCCTTTAACTTATTCTAATTCAAATAATGATAAAAGTAGAGTACTTTGAATTGAATTCATTTTGAATTTCATCTAATTAAACGAGCTCAAGGAAATCTTGAAAGTAAAAATAAATGATGTTCCTTCTGATACTTCTGTGTGGTTAAAGTGACCATGTTTTCCTTATAATTTTTGATATCATTTATTAAAGTAAGTGTATGTTACGATATTAACAATGCGGTTGATAAATGCGAGGACAGGACTCTAACGATAATATTAATGAATCAAAAATTCTTCATTATATAAAAGAAAGTCCTGGGTCACATCTGCGCCGAATAAAGAACGATCTTGGCCTTTCTATGGGTACAATCCAATACCATCTTCGAAAATTAGAAAAAGAACAAAAAATTACGTCGTCTAGAAACGGCTTACACAAGTGCTTTTTTTTAACTGGAATTTTTGGAGATAACGAAAAGGATATTATAAAATACTTTAATCAAGATACCCCACGAAAAATAATATTGTTTATAGTACAACAAGGTCAGCCTACTCAAACAGATATTGCTCAAGAATTGGGAATAACCTCGCCTACTATAAGTTGGAACCTAAATCGTTTGGCTTCATCAAAAATAATTAGAGAAATAAAAGATGGAAGGTACAAGCGATATACGTTAGATCCAAATATTGATCCTTTAGTAATAACTAAACTTCTAAAGTCCTACTATCCAAGTTTATGGAATAAATGGAGTGACAAACTAGCAGAAATCTATTTATCTCTATCATTTGATGCTGAAAATAAGGAAAAAAATTAAATGTTAGAAATTTTAACATTATCAACCTTAGTTTCCGTATTTTTCTATTCAAATTTTAACACAATTCTCCTACAATTGGAATTCATAGGTATAGTTGAAAATTTTGAGAGTTTGTTGATAGGGATCTTCTCAATAATTCTACTATTGCTTTCAATTTCGACATATAAGAAAACTGGCTTAAAGAATATACTTTTCGCAGCCATAGCTTTTGCATTATTCACATTCCAGGTTTTTCTTGAACTAGTAATTGAGAGGTATTATTCAGTTACATATCCGATGCAGGATTTTTTGCATACTTCAATTACACTAGCTATCCTGAGCCTATTTTTCCTATCTGTGATCAGAACTGCCCGGTGATTAAGATGGAATCTTTCTTTTTTAATAAAGGATCTATTCTTTTATTCTAGCCTTGTTCAATAACACAGTATAAAATGATCAAGACGTCCAAATCTAAACATACTTATCCTATGAATATTGAGTACGAGTATTCTGAGATCCGTCAGTCTCACAGTTAATGTTTCTTACCAGTACAACAAATCACCTTTTAGCTTAGTCGAGTCCATTTCTAAATGGGCTGAACAAATGAAAGCTGAAATTCATCGGGGTCAGGAGTGTGAAAATATCTTTTATTCCATAAAGTGTTCATAGGTTCATTCTCTATAAGAATTAATTTCTCTTTTTTGTAGATGGTTGTAGAATAATTTATATGAAATATGAAATAAACGTTTCATTAGAATTCGATATTTACTTAATTTCAAGTAAGTAAAATGAATCGACCATTGCTTGAATAGTTAACTTCTCCTTACCAATTTTGTAGATTCAATTCCCAGTGATGGAGCAGATGATGCCTATGCATATACAATTTAGCTTGTATATGTACAACATATACATGATCACTACAAAGTATCATTTGTGGTACAGATATCAAAATGCAGAGTGCATCATTTATTGATTTGATCTTCATTTATGGTAAGATGATCCATTCTGCATTAATTTTTGAATAAATTCATTGTATATGCACAGGTGTACAACCTGAAAATCACGACTATCAATTAAATATTTATTGTGGTACGATAGTCTAAGCTATTATTTTTAGTCCAAAAATCAAAAGAGATCTAATACCATTTTTGGAATATCAAAAATGAATTTATCTTGTCACATTCAGAGTCAAGACACATCAGGTTAGATTTTTATGTAAACTCTTGTTACTCCTAGAAGATATGAATCCCAAAAGGCCTGAAAAAAAGAGAATCTTTATAGCTGTTTAATAATTGGTATATATAATTAACAGGATGATCTATTGTATGTTATTTGTTAAAATCAGCAATGTTTTAGGGAAATTAACAAAAAAGAGAATTAGGTAACAATGATAGTTCCTTCCATTCCCGGATGCAAAATACAATAGTAGGAGTATTCTCCAGCCACCTCAAAGGTATGTTCGAATGCCTTGCCTTTGCTAATCATCGCAGTTGGACCTGCCAATCCTGAATCAAATATATGACCTGCATCTGAATCCCCAACTTTTCCAGAAGTTACTGTATGAAAGACTGAGTCATCATTTATCCATAATATGGTTTGACCAATCTTGATTTCCACAGGGTTTGGATCATATGCTGTATCAGTTAACGCCGATGAACCTGGAACTATCGAAACATTAACTGGTTCGTCAATAATAAATGTCATATTTTCAATATTGGGGCTATTGACATTACTTTCTTCTATATTGATTGAATTATTAAGACCCTGAGCTAAAGTTTCTTGAAATGCGTAACTTGCGACAATCAAGCTTATAGTTAATAGAGCTAATCCAAACGTTAACAATGACCTTGAATTAAATATAATTGCATTAATAAATTGGTACATTTTATCTTTTTTATATGTAAGAAAAAAAGGAAGTAGATTTTTACCTAATTGTTTGATTGTGCTAAAGCATTGTTACCAGAGTTAGACTGGAATTGTAAATTAATATTATTACCAGAACCTATTGAATTTCCGCCAGAAACAACTTGACTATTTTGACTTGATTTTTGCACTTGACTAATAATTTGTTGTGCGAAATTATCTTTCTTATTCTTTTTTCCTGCAAATGCGTCATCAGCTGCGGCTAATGGAGCCAAGACTAATGCTAAGGTTAATACTACCGTTGTTGATACTAGTATTGTTTTATTCATATTCATACCTGTATCTTCTTTTACTATAATTCAATATATATTGGCTATCTTAAAATAGTATATGAATATCTCTTAGTAGTATCAAATAGTATATTTCTCCTTTTATTAATCTTTGTGGTACAATATTCTAAACTAAATTATAAAATTCTCAATAAATGGAACTCAAAAAGAGCTCTGAAAGAAATAGCAAGTAAAATCAGAGAAAGGCGAGACTTTAAAGTCCAATAGAGCTAATGACAATGTAATCGATTTTTAATTTAAAAATTTAGTTTAGTATCACTAAATTGATTAAAAATACAAAATGATGCTATTAGTGTAGAAACTGTTGTGTAATTTATGAAATGCTACTAACCCATAAACTCTTCAAAAATTTAAATGTCGTTTATTCGCAATATAGTATAAACATGGTAGATTTTTTTAAAAATAAACGAAATAGAAGGATTACTCCAGATGGAGAACCATTGGAAAGTGATGGTGGTGGTGGTTTTGGTATTTCTAGTCCACTAAAGATCGCTATACCTGCAATAATTGCTGTTATAATAATTTTCGTAGTTTTGACCTCAAGCCTAAAGATAGTAGAGGCTGGTAACAGAGGTGTTTTGCTCAAATTTGGTGCTGTAGATACTTCTGTATCCTTAAGCGAAGGGTTGCATCTTGTATTGCCCTTTAGGGATTCAGTCGTGCCTATGGAGGTTCGAACCCAAAAAATTGTTGAAAGCACGACGTCTGCATCAAAAGACCTTCAAAATGTCGCGACAGAAGTGGCGTTGAACTACCGTATAAACCCCGATACGGTACCAGTATTATATAAAGAAATTGGTCTAGACTATTCCAACAGGGTAATAGTTCCAACAATTCAAGAATCGGTTAAACAAGTAACGGCCCGATATAATGCAGAAGAATTAATTACAAAAAGAGATCAAGTCAAATCTGAAATTGAAGAACAAATAGAGGCTAGGTTGACACCATATAACATTCTGATGGATACAATATCAATAACCGACTTTCAATTTTCAGATCAGTTCGTTCAGGCCGTAGAAGCAAAAGTCCAAGCAGAACAAAGAGCACTGCAAGCACAAAATGAATTACGTAGAATTCAAATCGAAGCACAACAGACAGAGGCACGTGCTCTGGGAGAACAAAAAGCTAACATCGCCTCAGCTGAAGGTCAAAGACAAGCAAATATCCTTAGAGCTCAAGGAGAATCTGAAGCAGTCAAAATTATTGACGCACAGCTCAGAAATAGTACTGAATATCTTAATTGGCTACAATCACAACGCTGGGATGGAAAACTTCCATTAGTTACTGGAAGCGGAGGCGGTGGTGGTGCTGGTGGTGCCAATAATTTAGGGGCCATCCCTTTCATTGAAATTCCATTAGGTGATTCTAGACCTAAATCGGCTCCAAGTTCTCCTCCACAAACAAATAGCTCTACTACACCCTAGGGGCTAACGTCTCCACCCTCCTTTACAATTCCACTATCACAGCAACCACAATAGGCAAAATAATCTGTCATACAAGATACCGTAATGTTCTTATTTTACCAATAGGGATATTCAATCCCTTAGGCGTATTAAATGAAATAATGGAGTTTGGAAACCATTAGGGTATCTCGAGCATTCGATGAATGCAATAATTAGATTAACAACATAAATTTTATACAAATCCTTTCATGAGTATAAATTATGTATCCAGTATTAATTTTAGTTTTTGCAAAATTAATTTGCATTGAGCAAAAGTATACAAAATATTTTGTACAACAAGAATAATTGATAATGTTTGATCATTTAATGTTTTATCGGCCCTTAAAGAAAATAACACCAAAGGAATTATTTACCCAATTATCCTCATTCAATTATCTTTGAGGTTAAAGGTCGTTACAAAGAGAAATATAATATAGAAAGTAATGAAAACGAAATGATTAATTTAACTATTAACCAATTTGCAATCGCGATTTATAAATAAAATGAATATGCCGAAAATAATACCTCTTGTCATTCTTTTATCATTTATCATCTGGACATTCCTGATATTTGATGTTGAGAAATTCAGTATAATGGATGTAAATGTGATTACAAAATTGGACAATACTCTTGGGTCATATATGGATACCAAAGTACTCAAGATATCTTCTGTAAACTTTTTCATGGAGTTTCTTTCAGATTATGGAAGAGAGTATTTTTGGTCAATTATCATAGTAGTTTTATTTTTGTTCGGTAAAAGAGATGGAAGGATAACGGCATTAATTATTTTTATATCTATAATTATTATCATTCCTGTAAATACGGTGCTAAAAGAAGTAATTGATAAGGATAGACCATTATTAGCACATAATGAATCGAGTGGATCGTATCCTTCAGGACATGCAAGTATCGTTACTGCTGGTGCTCTGGGTTCTTTATTATATTATAATAGAGTTAGGGAACAAAAGATGGTGTCTGTACTATTAATAACAGAAGCATTCCTTGTATGTTTTTCTAGAATTTATCTGGAATCTCATTATCTATCCGATGTAATTGGAGGCGCATTGTTAGGTTCGTTTATTGTTCTGGCAGTATCATTTTATGCAGAATCCATTTATACCATTTATTGTAGAATATACAGACAGATCAGAAAATTATTTAATAAAGAGAATAAGTGAACTTAGTGGATTGGGCTATTCTATTACAAAAATAAAAGTGCTAATGAGAGAAATTTAACTATGAGTTATGGAAAACCGGTTGCAAGCATTCATGTAATTAAAAAATATTAAAATAAGTGAAAAATGTAATTTAATTGGAATACCTTTGATTTTGTTATCTGTGATGACATCTGCTGTACATTTGTAATAAATCTAATATAATAGTCCTAAATTTACTAGTAATAATTATATTAAATATTTTGAGGTCAATTACTTTTAAAGTGAACATTCTCCCCTATCTATTTAGTGCATTTTTGCAATTTAAGCTACTTTTTTTTATTTGTTATAACCTAAGGAAATTAAATATAGTTAGTGGGTAGAATTGTCTTTTAGTTACAAATAAAATAGCTCCTAAAGACTTGGAGAAAAAAAGAGGTGAACCGGGCAAATATATCATAATAGATGTAATAGAAGGAGATGAGTTAGAGGGCCAAGAAGCCGATGGCGGCGATAGCAAGATATTGGAGCGGTCAATATACCGTTTGCTAAGCTTATACGGGACTCAAAAAATGGTGATTTAGATAGCCTTAGACAAGTTCCAGTATATCTTTACTCTACAGTGGGTAAACGAGCGGATATTGCAGCAGATGAGCTTAACAAACTAGGATTTAACGCCTTTAGTATTGAAGGGGGATTTGTTGCATGGAAACAGGAAGTAGAAGAAAGACAAAACACCGTTAGCCTTGAAAATTTTAAAGATGTCTATGACAAAAATGTTTAACAAAATTAAGGTAATGGAAAAGGAATCCTTGCACCTCGATTGATTGGTTGAGGCATATTTCAAATGTATTAATAAATGGAGTTACATTGTTTTTACACCATCAACTACGTATTGAATCGCAATTGCTGAAACCAGAACTGCAAATACCCTAGTAACGATCAATGAACCACGTTTACCCAGTATCCTATATATAGTTCCAGTTAGAAAAAATACTACATAAGTAATCCCTATTACAATTGCAATTGATAGTACTGTTACTATTAATCCAGACACTTGAAAAGATAATATCACAGTAGTAATGGCACCTGGGCCGGCCAATAGGGGAAATGCCAATGGAACTACACCCGACTCGTCAGAAACAGTTCCTGCAAATCTCCAACCACCATGAGTCAACAATTCTATTGAGACTATAAAAAGCAATATACCACCAGCAATCATAAAGCTAGATATTGTAATCCCAAAGATCGATAGAATTTGAGTTCCTGTTACTGCAAACAAAGTTAGTAGAGCACTTGCTGTAATCACGGTTGTTTTTAATACTCTATCTCGTTCCTTTTTTTGCATTTTTTGAGTAATACTAGCAAATAATGGTATAGTACCAATTGGATTGATTACAGCAAAAAGGGAAATAGTGGCTCTTAAAAGATCATCGCCAAAAATATTCAGAAATGAAAATAAATTAGGTAATGTAACAGAGGCTATATCAAACATCGTCATTTATACTGGAATTCTATTTGTTATTAAGATTCTTTGATATGCAGAAATTACTATATGGTCAGTATACCCTACACACGATACCAACCCTATAGGGGACGTAGATCCATGACATAGTAGAATTCTAATGCCATCTCATTAGAGGATGTTTGCTTATGCTCGGTTTGATTAATGGGATTTGGAGTTTTGGTAAAGAAGTATTGCGAATTAGATTATTTTCTAGACAAATGATTGAATAATTGAATGACAAAGTCATTACTAAAAAGGACTATGTCAGTCCTTTAGAATATGTTCTCCTGAATTTTATTAATGTTATTTCATATTATTGTGTAATAATGATTCAAATTATCGATTGATTAATTATTGAAATTGCTAATCCAATTTGACATGTACTACAACTTTTTCTTTATATTTACCTTATATTTAACATAAGAGTATCTAATTTTGTTATTTGCTGAAGCATGATTAGATTCGTAGGTAATTTGATTTGTACAAATTTTAGAATATTTGAGCGTGCAAAACATCATGAGTAAATGAGAAAATATCACTAATATCAAGTAAATTAGTACATATCGATAATGGCTGATATTTTATTATCTTTATAAACTAACCATCAGAACTATACATTTTAACGATATGATTACAAAAGAAAAATATGACCTAATTGTCAAATTATTAAAAGAAGGTTATACTAATAGAGAGATTTGTAAAATTGCTCGATGTTCACCTAACGAAATCACCCCAATTCGAAAAACAATATTTGGTGAAAATACAGAAACGGATACCGACATGAAAGGTAAATCTATATGCGCTCAAGTTTTCGATTTATTAGAAAAAAAAGACCTCGCTATCCCAAATTGTCATAATAGCTGAATTCGATCCTGAAGAAGCGGTGAGAATACAGGACAAGTATCTTCATGTTTTAAAAAGGAACAAAATCGTCAATTTATTAAATAATCAAAAAGACTTGGATTTAACTATCGAGATATTAGAATTTCTACAAGCAAATTCCCATATTTTCTATGAAATCAAGGGAGTTAAAGACCTAAAAATATTGAAATCGAATTTGATGTATGACATAGATGAGACTAAAGATGAATTAAAATCAGTTAAAGTTGTACTCGAGCATTTTTACAAACAAATAAACCAAAAACAAAAAGAATTGGGACTTGAACAGTATTAGACAATCTGAAAATAATCTTCTTGTCCTGCTTGTTTTGCTATCCATACAGGGATCACCAGATCCTTACACAACTAAGACGGGACAATCTATATTACAGCGGGCCCGGTGGGCTTAGTAATAGATATCTTATGAGTCTGAATTTCAGGTTTAAAAATGATTTGAACTTGTTGTTTAATTTCGCCCTGTGACTATATTTACTGTGATCCCTATAATATTTCAAAAACTAATTTTAAAGAAAGATTATAGAAGAATCAAGCCCAATAATACTGTTTTAATAACTAAAGTGACCTAGCCATTATAATTAAACAAAAGCAATAAATCAATTCAGAATTAGTACCATTCGGTATACTCATTTATCATCAAAAACATTGATAATTAAAAGATAATGAAGAAAACCCAAGAATGTTTATTTTACCGATGCTATTAACTAATAAATATAAACAGGATGAATCATCATAAACATACTATTGTATTAAAAATTAGCAATCTAACAATATCCGTATTATTCGTAATCTTATTTGCAGTATATCTTCCATTTGTCTATGCACAGTTGCAACAGGGGCCGGTAGAATCAGTTCCACCATTACCAGATAGAATTAACCTTTCTATATCGAACATAACTGTTATCGAAAGCCCTACAGGCTTGACTGGCGTAGACGGCATTATTTTAAACAATTCAACTGCAAATGTAAAAGATGTCAAAGTAGATATTATCTTATTTGATCCACTAAACAAAACAATAGAGGAAACGACTAGGTCGATTACATCGCCACTTTCTACGATGGAACCCGGCTCAACAGTAGGTTTTAGTTTCCTTATGAGTACTACGGATGTAGATCATTATGATGCACGTTCATACGGCTTAAGAACGGAATAAAAGACCCGATCTGAATGATTTTGAACATCGAACAATAGATTTGTTACAGGTTCTCAACAATCACATTATATGATATTGTATAAATTAAGTCAGTATAAAATTATTATTAAATCTCTATCTATTATGTGAATTTATAGACTTAAATTTTCTATCAACTGCGTAATGTCTATAAGAGTGGAGTTTCTGTTGTATACACTTAATATCGCCATATATGTTATTAACAGGGAACACAAGTATATAACATAGTATTACTAATAATACCGCATCAAATTATTGGTAACCTAAGGTTTCCGAAAGATATTGTACTCTCAGAACAGTTGCGGATAATGGCGATATAATGATTAACACAATGGAATCAATCCAAAGCAGAATTAAAGAAATGATAAACGTGAATTTATAACGACTTACTTGTTGATAATCTTAATAGGAACAAAACGTATATAGTGATATGTCAATTGGAAAATACTTTAATCGAGGAGTGATGGCTTTAGATGCTCCTCATATTGGTCATGTGGTAAAAGAAACAGATCACAATTTAGTAATATTTGGAGAAAATAATGAGAGATTTGACATTCCGCTTTCCGAAATTAAAACAACTGGAAGAAATGTACTTATTGGTTTGACAATGAGGGAGGTTTATGAGAAATACTTTGTGAATAGAAATTCTCCATTACCTGTCGATGATATTGTAAAAGAGTGGCGTCTGCCTAATAATGTCGACTTGGCCACTTATCATGCCAGATATCCTAATTCATTGTTTAGTAGAGGGGTCAGAATATCAAATGAAGATTTTGTGGGCTTTGTAATGAAAGAAACAAAAGATAGGATAGTGGTTTTTGGCGAAAATGATCAGAGATTTGACATTCCAAAATCTAAAATAAAAGAAGTTGGCAGCAATGTTATTCTAA
The DNA here is from genome assembly GCA_031177355.1 of Candidatus Nitrosocosmicus sp. Taxonomy (GTDB): domain Archaea; phylum Thermoproteota; class Nitrososphaeria; order Nitrososphaerales; family Nitrososphaeraceae; genus Nitrosocosmicus. Next base: position 24,097 of record JAPSGR010000025.1, read on the forward strand.
ACATGAACATCGATGAATTTATGACTTTCAAAGTAAATAATCTCACCGTCCTACCAAAATAGGAGATTAATTAATCATAATTCGAGATGTAGTTTTCTAATCAATTCGATGGCTAAATTAAGGACTATTAAAAATAATGAAAGAGAAGAAATAACAGAAATGACTATCAGCAATAGCAGAATTCACTGGACTGACAATAATTGTTTTGAGATGGATATTGGTCCTCAAATGCTCAAGTCAAAAATAGCTAGCATTACAGGATATGATGACGGCTTTCTGACAATAAGGTTTACAGATAGAAGCTGGGTTACAATTAATTATACTAATACCCATGATAACCTGGCTAAAGAGATCGAGTCAGGATTATTACAATATAAAGGATGGAAAAGAGAAAGATTATCCTCTCATAGAATAAAAATGATAATGAATTGTCTAATGGAGTACTTGGAAGAGACAAAACAAGCAATGATAATTCTACATACAAGGGCTCACTGGGTATGATTTATTTTTCTAGTAACAATAAAGATATTCATCTTGTGAATCTAACTACTTTTTATGACACAAATTCTAATTTTCTAATAATTGGCGATATATGATAGACAGAGATTATAAATCAAACATGATAAATTGATAATAGAACTATGAACTTGCAAGGTGATAAAGATAGTGAGAATGATCGCTCTAATAAGGTATTAGATGATTTATTAAATTATACTCTTGAAATTCGAAAATCTAAAAATCCAGAAAAATATGGTGGATGGCAAGCTAGGATTGAAAGAGTTATTGAAAAAACTTATGGAAGTGACTCAATAGAGCTAAAACAGATAAAAGGTGCAATGAAGCTTAATTTTTTAACAACCAGTGGACAGTCTGAGGAACAGCGATATATCTACTTTAGTAACCTATATGAATCAAGGTTTAACAGAATAGAACAACTGATTAACGACTTCAAATTGGTCAAGTGAATCATGTAAGAAAGTAAGTCTATACCATATTACTTGTAATATATGCTATTCAGCTAATTAAAAAAAAGTATACAAATCAAACTGGTCTGGTGAGTTTAGTGATAGATAAATTACGAGTCCAATTAATGAATAGATATCAAACGGGCCTGGTGGGCTTTGAATCCATGAGGTATATGGGATCTGTTAATTTAATAAACATTTGTTAAGAAAGTGGGTTTAGTGATAGATAAATTACGAGTCCGATTTGTCAAGTAGGTTACTTTAAACTGGTTGTAATATTCTGTATTATTAATTAACATAGCTAATCGATCATCTAAAAAACAACTGCAAATATTTATGCGGAATCATGTTTAAGATATGATAAAATCTCTATTAGTTTATGCATAGGTTATCTCTTTGATTCTTATCATTATATTTAACACGGGATCAATCGAATTCGTTATATTATATTATAATAGTTTCTAGAGTATGTGAAAAATATGGTCGACGATATCGATGAAAATCGAAAACCTATCGCTCACAGCAGTATCTTGCAAACGAAAGGACATTTCTATCATGGGTTAGGACTAGTATTGCGCTGATAGGCCTTGGATTCATAATATCCAAATATGGTTACTTTTTGACAGAATTTCGAATTATAATTTATCAATATTCAGTAGACTCGCCTGAATTAAATCCATACCAAATCCCATCTTCAATCGATCAATTATCTAATTGGATTGGAATCACTACTATCTCTTTAGCGATTGTATTGATATTGTTTGCATTGAAGAATTATCTCATTACACACAAATCAATAAAGACACAAACCTACTTATCAAATCTTACATTAATTTGTTCTACAACTGCAATAATTATACTTTTGAGCATATTTGTTTCTATATATCTATTACTTGTTTAGCTCAGGCTATCTCACAATTCATTAATTCTTCTGTACAAGACCCATTTTTATATACTATGAATTCGGATCGAAACGCGTATGTCAAATTTCGATCCTAAACAGTTTAAGGAAGGTCAACGTCAAGGCTGGAATAATGTAGCAGATGGATGGCTAAAGTGGTGGAATATAACCGAGACAGCAGGTAAAAGTCACACTAAACGGTTGACGGAACTTGCAGGGATAAAACAAGGTTCCAAAGTTCTCGATATAGCCACTGGTATAGGAGAACCATCTATTACAGCAGCACAACTAGTAGGAAAAAATGGACATGTGTTGGCTATAGATATATCTCCTAACATGCTGACAGTTGCAAAACAGAGGGCTATATCCATGGGTCTACAAGATGTGATGGATTTCAGGGAAGGAGACGCAGAAACTACTAACT
>JAPSGR010000026.1 GCA_031177355.1 Candidatus Nitrosocosmicus sp.
ACGCGACTAATCCTATCGGATACTCTCATTGACCATCTAGTTCCAATAATAACTTAAAGTGATTTGATATTTGTATTTTATTAATACTAGAAAAATATCTGATGATATGATATGAAAGTTTTTTATTAGCCTACTCAACACAATGCTAATATATTCTTAAATCTAATTTCTATCAAAATAAATGAGACCAATAGTTTGGTATATCAATCATAATATTACTATTTAAACAATTAATCAATAATGATGATCTAAAGTACTTTTAATGTGAAACTGCAAGAATCATTATAAATGTATGGCACTATCTTTTGGTTTGTGAATGCTATTCAGAATTCATAAATGTCTCCTTTTCAAATTGAATATAAACTTGAATCAAAAATCTATATATTTGTTCGACTACAAACGGATTAAAATTCATATCTTTTGAATAATTTGTAACTTTTGTAATTATATTATTAATTCGTACCTGATCCTCAACTTTTGAGATATTTTTCTTGAATTTTGCTGCCTGCTTAACATAGTTTCCTCTTTTGACTAATAGCGAAACAATTTCTTTATCAATCAGGTCAATATTTTCTCTAATCTCCTCAAGAGACGAACACTCCTCTATAACCAATATATATTAAATTGATAAAAACAATTTAAATAATTAACAACAAAATATTCAACTTTTTGTAATTGGTATAATGGTAATTGATATAGATATAAACATTGTTGTAAATATAATATCATGATTAATGCTAAGAAAATAAAACTGATGATTAGAAAATGCATCTATGAGGAAAATACAGATGCTAAAATTAAACTATTCATTCGAATAAATAATATACTCCCTAAGGAACTAAGAATAGAATCTCCAACAATGATTACAAAAGACTTTATTGATAAGAGATTATATAGTTTGGAAGTAAAACTTGAAAGTAAATTACAATCAACCTCTATATCATAGTGGAAGCAGTTCATAGTATAAAACTGTGGACTTGACTTGTAATTAGGTAACCATATTAATTTATTTTTGATGTTGGAAAAATTTTTTTGTGGGTTATCGTATTTGACGAAAAAGAAGAAGCAAGATGATGAAAAAAGGTAGGAGTTATGTATAAAATAAAAATTTCACGAATGATTAATTCAAAGCGGAGTATTTTTTGCTAATCTTCTTCTTAAAATTTTTTTGATGTTCTTTTTTTTTAAAAATCTAATCTTTATTTATTTACATTCCCTTAATTAGAACATATAAATATAAAGTAAATGGATTTACACACAAAAATATGAGATACTAGAATAGTTTAAATTTGTTCAGATATGGTATAGCGTTACAAATGTACCCTATATCTAATTATCATAATCATACTGCAGGATCAATAACTATAATATTATTCTTAGCATAAAATATTTTAACGGTATGAATTGAACAATTGGATATATGATATATGACTATCTAAAACTCATGAACTCTTCTTTTAACATGAGAGTTGAGAGATAGGAAATCACTTTAGCAACTATAGTTATAGCTTACGCAACCATTACAATCGTATCTTGGCAATTTATTGTATCGACGTTGATGGCATATCTAGAATATCTAAATCATCTGTTAATAAATTGAATAAATCATGGCGAGATTCTTACACTAGCCTCCAGTATTTATAGAACAATTCATTAATCATGTTCTTCATACTCTCGGTTATAGGATAAATATTGTTAAGACTATGGATATAAACTTGCAACACATATACCATGACCTCTAATCATGATAAATGGGTTCAGAGGTAATGTTAGTATGTACACCAATACAAGAAAAAAACATGATATCAAAAAAAGTAGTAAGCTTTTTTTAATAGTTTTATTACCAACCATCCCAACTAAACTACAATAATATTTTATTATTTCTATAATGTCACGTGACTGTTGTTCTCGAAACTATACACCTTTATCTCAATAAGCAGAAGTCAGAACTAATTATCAAAAAATAACTCAATGACTCAATAACTCAAGTTTTTCAAAAGTCAATGAGACACATATTGAATGAACATAAGGAAGTAAATATCTTTTGCCTGATCTTCTTAGTGGTAAAGCTCTTTATCAGATACAAGGTGTTTGCGAACTTTATTTCGAAACTCTGTTCCAAAATAGTAGAAATGAAGCCAGTATATAAATAACGTTCAACGATATGTGTCTTGTGGAAATACCAATAGAACAGATTTTACAAGATTTTGCAGTTATAATGATAATCGCCTCTGTAATGACACTGATTTTTTATAGATTAAAACAACCAATAGTAATTGGTTTTATAGTTGCAGGAATAATAATCGGACCGCATACTCCTCCGTTTAGTCTCATCCATAACTCAGATGTACTTAACTTGTTTGCCGAGATGGGAGTTATACTTTTGCTATTCACAGTAGGTATGGAATTTCCAATTCAAAAATTAAGAAAAATAGGAAGGAAAGCAATGATAATTGCTACAAGCGAAGCATTAGGTACTTTAGCTATAGGTTTTTTTACAGCTCAGGCACTAGGGCTTGGGTTTTTTGATAGTCTGTTTATAGCTCTCGCAATATCAGTAACAAGTACCGTAATTGTCATGAGAGTATTAGGAGAACTCAATATGATGAAAGAGGAATCAGCAACATTAATTCTTGGAACAGCCATCATCGAAGATATAATTATAATATCATTATTGGCAATATTTCAATCCGCCGGAGTAAGTGGCGATATTTCAGTTAATGAAATAATAATATCAATTGCAATAACTATAGGATTTATTGCGGGCGTTTTGATCGTAGGATCAAAAATTGTTCCCAAACTAATAGACATTATTGCAAGAACGAATCAACACGACGTTTTGATTGTGGCGGCTGTGGGTGTTGCCTTTGGATTTGCTTTCATATCGTTTCAATTAGGCATTTCAGTTGCGGCAGGGGCATTCTTTGCGGGTGTGTTAATTGCAGAGTCCAGATCTCACGCAGTTACAAGTGTGCTAGCCACACCCGTAAAGGATATTTTCGCAGCACTGTTCTTTGTATCTGTAGGAGCTTTGATGGACTTTAAGCTTATTCCAATTTTCATCGTACCGGCTTTAATATTGATAGGGGTTTCAATCGGTGCGAAATTCTTGACGGTTTATTTAGCATCAAGACTTCAGAAAGTGAGTAATCTAACATCAGCACGCACAGCAGTTGGATTATCTTCTTCAGGAGGTGAAATAGCCCTTGTAGTAGCAAAGGGTGGAATAGATGTCGGCGCGGCTAGTGCTTTTATCCTACCTATGGTAGGCACTATGACAATAATTACCACATTTATTTCACCGTATGTTATAAAATATGGGTGGAAATTTACTGAAAAATTAAGAAAAGATCAAAACAATAACGATAAAAATCCTCCTCCCATTATATCATAATTACTCGAGAACTAAATTTTATTCATAGAATTGAAATAAGGCTTCATATTACTATAATATCTAATAAATAAGCTGATCGTTCCTATCGCAATGTTGCTTTAAACATATTGCAAATCCGACATGACCGCAGTCGTCAGTATCACAGGTCATACACCAGGGCATGCTCTCCCTGTATCCTACAATTACAGATTGACATATACATTTATCATACAAAATTACATATTTATTCTCAAAAAAATCTTTTACAATAATCAAGCAGTCCCTCGATGACCTATTTTCCGCCATTAGCCACTTCATAAATTCCATGGTACCTAAATCAAGAGTTGATAACTCATGGTCATTTTCAATTAGTTGGGATTTTCCAGACAATCTTACCTTATCTTTCCTTTCCAACCACACTTCACCGATAAGGGTATTAAAGATATCTATATTATCGCACCTAAAAAATAATCAACATTATTTATATATCCGGTTTTTTGGGAAAAAGTAGCATTTTTAAATCTAAATACATACAACTTTAGAGGCAAGCACTATATTGAGGGTGCACTACTAGATTAAATCTTAGATGAATTCGTCCTTAGCTCATTAAATTTTTCACATTGAGGGCACTGTAATACAATGTTCAATCCCGGTTGATCTGTACTCAAAAGTTGGACTATTTGATCGGAATGAATATTTTTTGCAAGAGTAAAATCACAATTGCCACAAAGATATGAAATTTTAGACGAAGGGACTTCCGCATAATCATCTCCATCAAAATACGGGGATTTTACGGATGTTTGTCTAAAAACAAACTTGTGATCTTGAGGTTCAGGAATAATCTTGCATTTTATATCAGTCATTTCAGGCTAATATAAATTTCGATCATATATAAACAGGAACTCTTTTCAATGCTTGTTTATCTGACAATTTTTTGCCAAGCGCTACAGCATTACCTGAAATTAATATTCAAACTAGTAAATGAAATAAATCATCTATATGGATTTATCAAGTGAGCAAACCCAATATATAAAGATGCAACTATAAAAACCTCCAATATGGACAGATCTTAATTGGTTAGTCACTCAGTGCTTCTTGGATCAAAATACATCTCACTTTATATTTGATTATTGATTCTAGTTATTGGTTACTTTTGTAATACCATTATCAGCAAGATTGGAAAAAAAGATAATCCAATTTTGTATTAATGCAATATAAAACAAGTAATTCAAAGGGAAACAGGAACATCTATAAAAAGTGTTATTTTTGAGTTCACACTATTTAGTACTTTCAATAAATGATTCTATCTAAATCGTTTACTATATAACAAGTATTATATTTAGTTAGAATTTTCATCACATTCAAATATTATCAAGAGTCTCATAATTTCAACTAGGAAACTCCGAATCGTTATTAGCTGTTAACTCAAAATATACTAAAAATAATGCAAGAGGTCCTTGTTTTATTCTCAGTTGATAATGTGTGTTTGTCGTATCCTTTCCTTACATAGTGAATAATTAATATTACATCATCGTTTTGAACAGGCTCAACATACAAGTTTTATAGTAAACCATCTTGAAAGATATAATATTTCTTAACTTAGCAAACATATAATAAAATAATAAATTTTGGTATTTTTAAATAACCTGTCAACGATAGGAGTTTGATGAGAACCAAAGATCTCATCAAGGATTTTTACTACAATTATAAAAATATAATTGATTTTAACAAGAATATCATCTTTTCAGCTATAATCACGGCGATATGCGATGTGGCGATTGTAGTAGTAGCATCATTTATGTTTCAAAATAACAGTTTCTTGATTTCCCTCATATCTTCAATAGCAGACTTCATTATTTTTAATTCTATTTTCTTGTTTTTATTGCTCAATACCAATAGGAAAAAGCAACAGTATTACAGTAGTCCCTTAAACAGATCGCAAATGAAAATACTTGTCGCAAAGCTTGTTACTTTATTGGGGTTTGCTGAAATTAGCTATTTAGTTACCAAATTTTTTTCAACACACATTTTTCTCGAATACATTAATTTGACTTCATCTCAAGTTTCCGTGACTACCACCATTCTATCATGGTTAGTCTATCTATCAATTGCAAATATAATGGCCAAGAAAACCAAGTTTTACTCTGGATCGTAAGAGGCATTTTTTTGATCACTTTATTAAAGAAAGAAGAACCAGAGTAGATATAATGGTCAAATAATTTACTAATAGCAGAATCAATAATGCTCATTAGTCATATTCAAGGTAATCAAATACCTTCTAAAGGAATTGTAACAGTCGCATTATTATACAGTTTATCGAAAGATTCTACCTGTTTTACTATAGGTATACAACCATGTCAAAACATCAAATAAAAATAGAATTATCGTCTACGGGGATATATAATAACACATTAATTAATCTTTTTTTTAAGGTAATATACAAGATTGCCAAAAGCCGAGGTATTATATATCAATAATTCATAACATTCAGGTTTCAGTTAAGAGATGGAATAGATACTTTTATAGGTTCTAACCCATACCTGGATATCGATTATATACAACATTATGGAATTATATTCATTAGCAGGAGTTTATTTAAATATTAATTTTCCTTCAACTGATAAAATTTTTAAGCAGTGTCAACAGCCCTTTTAACTAACTCTTGTGTATAAATATCATGACCTATTTTGAAGTTAGAGCAAAACCCAAAGAGAATATTCATGAGCTTCGCTATGATATCGATCACGGCATGATTCATACTTTAATACCTTTTGGAAAATCTCTACAATACAGCTTAGAAAACGCAAAAGTGGATAAAGATAACAACGCAGTTTGGATAGAAGAAGACTATTGTTCTCCACCATTGGCCATGGAGCGGGCAGCCGTACTTGATCGGTACTTTACCGATATTAAAGTGCAGGTTATTAAAAACGAGCAAGAAGGCTGGAATCGAATAAAGGATAAGCAATCTCTTTGGGATATGGTGAAACATTTAAACCCTTCATGACTCTATAATATCGATTTTTTTGTAGTTTCTATTTATTTTTAGTTTTCTTTTCCTGAACAACTTGAAACTTTAACTACTTTTTTCTTCTCATTGTTTAATTCACCATCAGTAAGATTAATTTCACAAATAATGGTAGAATGATCTTCGTTACTCAAGTGTTCAGCAAAAGACAATCGTATGTGAAGAGGCTTTAAATCAGTACAAAGCAATTAGCACCAGACAATATTTATAATTAAAGATCTATCATTGGAGCTACTAAACCCCATATCATCAATGTCAAGTAAATATACGGTCAACACACGGTTATTTTCGTCAATCTCCTATGTGTTAATTAGTATAGGCATTCATCTAATAATTTATCTAATACGGTTACCGTTTACCTATTCTCTATATGAATAATTATTAATAGATTTGCCTATGCCTAACAGTCGAAAGTTTGAAATGTTCGGTTAATAAGAAATCGAGGATTCAAATGGACAAAAATTGTCAAATTTAAAATGAGCAACATACATAAAAATAGAACATTTAAGTTAATAATAAAGTTAGTCTAGTAAAAGAAAAATTAGACCATGAAAACAATTTAAATTACTAAAAATAATAAACGAAATATTAGTTAAATGACCTAAATGTATCATATGTATTTGTCAACAAAATTCTTGATCGATCGCACATCAACATTAACATTACGAATTTTTTTATCGAATCTATAATCTTATTATACGTAACAATAAGGCATAGTTAAAAAAAAATTCATAAATTTATAAGGCTAGAATGGGATCAATTAATACCAAAGATGTCTAACATACTAAATCAAGCGGAAGCATCCACCCCGCTTAATCAAAAAAAGATGCGAGAATGTAGTATCTGTAACAGTGCTGGTTTCCCTCAGCAGTTAATAACTTTCCAAAATATTGGAGAGGACTCGGTAACAGGCAAGACTATATGGAAACCAATTGATGAGAACGGTAATGAACATAAACACAAGTTTAACAATCAAGAGTTTAGAAAACCAAGTTTTCAAAGAAAAAAGGTAGTAGATATTGCAGCAGTCACAGATGTTCAAGAGGCAAAAAAATTACTTTTACAAGGATGGGAATATAAAACATCATACCCAGCAACAATATCAAACATCCCACACTTTATACTCATTAAGAGAGAATAATAGCGCCTACAAATTATTTGGCAGTGCCTGCACAAGTAACAATTTTTATTTAGTTTCAGACTATCTAAGCTTACAGTAAGTGTTCTTCGAGAGAAACTGATGTTTTTTTATCAAGTTAATTAGATAATAAAAGATTTAAAACATGATATTCTATATTCTACTCCCTGCATTCTGTGATACATCGGATCTGTATCAAAGTTTAGATATTTAGATCAAGAACACAAAGAACTAAGAAGAATTCATAATTTATCCAACACTGTTGGTCACCTAAGATCATGATACACGATTAAATCTAGCAATTGGTCAAAAAAAATATTGTAATTATAAACATTTTAAATCAATTGCTAATCGTGCAACTTTGTTGCCTAAAAAGAAACATTTGAATATCAATTGAGAGCATTGAGCGGATGAAAATCCTTTGGTGAATCATGCATATATCCATGCCCAAAATTCTATATTAACTATTATACATTTGATGAACATTATATCCTGGGTATGTTATAAAAAAATATTAGAAGGTAACGGTGTTGTAATAAACAGTAATAAATCTTGAATCCAGAAAATGTGACTTACTTAAAAACTATCCTAAAAATACAAAAAAATTTATTGCACTTGAGTAATATGAACGGATATTATCCAAATGCTGTTTAGTTATCAATCACCAATTCAACTCGCCAGGGCATTACTATCATCAAAAGAATTAATTTAATTTTAAAAGTCGACTAATTTTCCAATAAAGTGTTTCTTCTGATTTACAGGTCAATTTAATTAGGATGACTGCAATGATATGGTATGTCTAAGGATAACAATATAGTAGTAACAGAATGTGATCACCTAAAGTCCGTAAACCCGGACATTCAAGGAAATACAGGAGGGTGCGAAGAGTGTGAAAAAATCGGCTCAGACTGGGTTCATTTAAGACTATGTCTTACATGTGGTCATGTAGGATGTTGCGATAATTCTAAAAATAAACACGGGACCAAACACTTTGAGAGTACAAAGCATCCAATGATTCGATCTTTTGAACAGGGCGAATATTGGAAATGGTGTTATATAGACAAATTATTTATGGAGTAGTGGCAGAGTAATAGAAGTAAAGATCTGCGGTCGAAATTGTTTAGAAAATCAAATCACGTAGAGGCATAAGTACAAACACACTCAGATGAATCGGTATTATCATAAACGGTCATTACTTGAGGCCATTTTTTTTATATCAAACTACCAATCTGCTTTGTTTCACAGATCCTATTAGATATCTTATTGAACATTTCTATATCAGCACTTTAATAAATTAAATTACTTTTATCTTCCTATTCTATAGTATCAGAAACTGAAAGATAATTCAGGAAAATGTTATATAGATACTCTACATTTGTAAAGTTAGTGAAATGAATTCCCACTATGATGACATAATTAACAATATTTCTCAGAACGAATTATTTTTGAATTCAAATAGCAAACTTACGAATACGATAACATGTATTAATAGTGGTTGTTTAGCCAAACCAATTGCAAGATGTCTTCTCTGCTCAAAATACTACTGCTATGGACATTTGCAATCATGTCTTCAGATTCACTCAAATGAGATTGAAATTATCAACAAAGATTGAATAACTTTTAAATGTAAATTGAAGGTTGGATTTTTCGGTTCTTAGGTAACTTTAAGAAGATCTTTATTTAGATTCATGACTTAACTGCTACAAAATACGAGATTGGTATGTTTCTAGCACTTTTATTATTTTAATTATCGTCCTAATCATAAATGATCCAATAGGCTTTATGGAATTAGTTCAGATCTTTAATCAAAGAGATTTTTGAATTAATATTTTGATTGTTTTGTGTATGGTATAGAGAATAATAATAGGTGACAATAATTCTATGCTTTTAAGCAGATAGCAGATAAAACTCCGTATCTACATTCTACAAATAAAAGGTAATTCAATCAGGCAGTGATGGGCATTGTCCTAGGGGCAAGAACTGATAGTAAGCGAGAACCACATCAATTCGTTAACCCTATTCATATTCACTTTAATGCCCATCAATCATCCCTGTTTAGCGATGTGCTGCCTCTAAAACACCATATGTCTGAATAACTTTTATGAAATACTATCCTTTAATCTGATAAAAAATTATAGAAGAAATTACAGTTAGTTTATCCTAGTTTACTTTTAGATTTTATAGGAAAATTGAGGTTAAAAGCGAATCACAAAATCTTTTTCGTTCGACATACTGGGTTGATAAAGGCACTTTTATTTTAAATTTAGCAGTGGTCTTTTAGAACCTTTCATATCAAAAAAAATCTCAAAAAAGAAATATTTCGGTAACTTGAGTCAAAATATATCTTCTAATTTGCCAAAGTCTCCAAAAGTAACTACTGATCCTGGAGTAATTAGTTTCATAAAGTCTTGGTACATTTTGTCGCCACTCCTATCACCTTCCATTGATTTCATAAATTCCTGAACATGTTTAGCGTCCCGATATGATTGAATTTCTAACCAAACGTCCTCATTCTCAGAAGCAGAAATGGTTTTTGCCAAGTTAACAAACTCCATCATATTATCTCTAGAATTTAGGTTATATACTTCAAATTTTGACACCCCGTGCTTCATAAAAAAATCATGCGAATGTTTGTTGATTTTTACTAACGCATCGTAGTTTTCCTTGGGGGCACGATATAGAAAAATTGCCACTTGAGACCTAGGTTTGCCAGGCCCATCATCAATACTAGTATTGCTCATTGCATCATAATTATTTTGATCAAATAAAAATAAGTAAGTGAATAAAAGTATACCTAGTTAATTGGGATATAAATCGATGAAAGAATATGTTACTGTAGTTAGGTTACGCATAGTAACGTCATTATTTCTGGATAAACTTCTAAGATATAACCAAATGTCTTTTTTGAGGTGCCAAAACATTTCGAACAATGCCATTAGAGCATAAACAAAAATAATCCAGTTGACTAACACTTGTACTAGAATAAAAAGAAGGAGAGCCATTTAGCACCATAATTTCTTACCTTATTTTTTTTCTTGATGTTGATGTATCAATAGCATATGTATGCCACATTAAATCGTTACATTTATACATGATTTTCGAATTTGGGCCGGTTCAAGAAGAGATAAGAAAATACTATAAACAAAATTACTCTTAAAATAGACTCATATAAAATTCAATCAGAAATATGCATAGATATTATTCTAAGTTACTAACAATAAAAACAACATTAGAACATCTCCTCAATAAAACATTAACTTTTAACGCTATTAACTTGAGAAACTAACCATAATAACCAAAATACTGAACTTTTGTCCTATGTCTATATGCATTATACTATTAAAATAAAATAGGACGTATGTAAATCAATATCTCTTATCCTGTCATAGATCTGTTAGTGAAAAATAAAAGATGTTTCGAAATACTTTCCTGAACAGGATCTTAATGTTTGTAGTTTTATATTGCTAGTCGGAATTGTCAGAATTGCTACTAGTCATATCATCAATTTGATCGAGTAAGCTACTTACTATGTTTAACTCAGAAGCAGCCTCAACGATATTCCCATCGTTTAGGGCATCCTTTGCATCATTTACATGTTGCTGTACCTCATCTAAGCAGATTGGTGGACAATAGGATACACTAGCTGATGCACTAGAAAAAGCATTTGTTACCATGCTACCGCTTGTTAAAATGACTGTGGATACTATAGCTAAAAAGACAAATGAATTTTTATTCATTGAACTTGTATTACTTTAGCAAATTTATGTCTTGATTATGATTTCACAATTATAAAGCTCGAGTTAATTTTTAGGGGAAATTTAATGAAAAGAATCCTATGCTTTCTGATGTATATATGGAAGGTATATTTTGAATATAACTATAATGGGGTGACTCCCGCCTATCTGTCAAAGTCGGTGCCACTATTCAAAGCATATATAAAAAACTTGTAAAAGTCCTCGAAACGGGTCAACAGAGCTACTTCTATGATATAATTCTTAGGATTTGAATTGTTGACAGTTTTCAAAGAAAATGTAGGCAACAAAATAAAAGAATAATTGAGTCATTTCGACAATAAATAGTAAAATTAAACATTTTAAAGTATGATGTAGCAGCGTTGGGCATAGTGTAGACCATTAGTGGCTATTGATAGAATCCATTTTTAGAACGGTTGCTAATACCAACTTGGTAACAGAAGTCAAATAACTCCAATCAATATTTTCCGGTAGGTCTGAGGAAGAATGATAGTGAGGATTCTTTATCGCATCGGCAGAACCGTCATATACTCCAATTACCACGTATCCTCTTGCTTCAAAGGGCTCATAGTCGCTGTCGTAGATAGAATCGAGATGAAATTGCAGCCCAACGGTAGAGGTCACATCTTTCATCACTTCACCGAATTCAATTGATTCAATGTCGTTTTCTTTGACATGATTATGTTTTATATCAGTATTGTTATCTCTTTCAATAATTACTGTGTTAGGTGAAAAGAACGGGTTACCAATCATATCTAAATTAATTAATCTATATAAATCCATTCCACTCTCTTTGAAATATTTAGCGTAAGCTTTAGAACCCAACAAACCTTGCTCTTCTCCTGAAAAGAAAACAAATTGGATAGAATGTCTTAGATTCTCTTTAGCCAGGACACGAGCTATTTCGATTATGGCACTTACACCGCTGCCGTTATCGTTTGCTCCAGGTGCACGGCTATTAGAATCCTCTTTTCGATTCATAATGCAGTCATAATGTGCACAGATCATAATCGTCTTATCATCAATTCCCTTTTTCTTACATATTACGTTTCGAAGTTCAAACTCTTTATTATCAATTGTAGACTTGAAAAAATGATAAAAAGTATTCTTGTATCCTAACCCTTTAAGTTTATTGATTATCCAATCACTTGCATCATTTAGTAAAGGCGACTTTGAATGCCTGGTATGGAAATCAGATAACCTATTTAGATTTTGCTTTAAGTTTTCTAGTGATACTTCTTCTAATATCGATTGCATTTCTCGTGCATTCATATCCATATTTATTAATCGAACATTAATGAAATAACTTCTTTTAATAGCTTATTACTTTATTCGAAGAGTTATTTGTTTTTATATCTTTTAGACATCAAATTCACAAACGCTGATCAAATGGATCATTATTTGGCTATAATGGACTAAATATTACCCACTTCATCATATATGGTCAATTAAACAATGTAAATTGTTTATGATTAATTATGATATACTAGTCTTTTATAATTTGTTAAACAAACGGCATTATTATGTCAAGCAAAGATAGAAACGAAACAGAATCTCCAGATATATTCGAGGAAATTATTCCCGGTAAGAATAATAATTACAATGATAAATCTATTAATCAAAACAATAACAATAATCAACAATCATCTATTGAGAATTATAACGAAAAAGAATCTGCCCAAAATGTCATCGAGGTCACTGGTGAATCGGGCGAATCTAAAAAAACTATGGACAGAAATACAAATGAACCAGGAGAAAAAATTTCTCGCGATAGTCAAGCAATCACTAATATCCAAGAACAAACGGGCCAAGCAACGAGAGATATCACAGGAAACTATCTGGATTTGCAAAAACAGGCCATAGACTCATTTCAATCGGTGTTCATGCCTTACTTTCAAAATGTAAACAATCAATTATGGAATAGCCAAGAATTCTTTAAAAGTATATCAGAGATGTACTCTAGGTTGGTTAGCAATTATACAGAAAGTGCAATCGCTTTTGGCAGGATGTGGAATGATATTGCAATTACGAATGCTGGGCTTTTTAGAAATGCAGCTACCAAAGCCAGGGAATAAACAAATAAGCTGTCAAGACAGTCTCCCAAAGGCAAGTCCTATTCCGATCTTTCACTGTCCATAATCTGTAGGAAAAATTAGTTATAGTCTACCCATCCACTCGGGGATTGATTTAAAGATTTTGCAGGCTAAAATAAAAATTCTATTTTTTTAATTTTCTTTTTAAATTAGTAAACTCATTTTGAAATGCTTCTATGGTATCATTCCCAAGTATACAAAATTCAACTACCTGAACGTTTCCGGATAATTTATCTAATTTTTCTAAAAAGGCAATCGCTTCATTTACTAATATTTTTGCACATCTATCTTTTGGAAAACCGAATATCCCTGAACTGATTGCAGGAATAGATATACTTTGGAATCCTTTTCGTAGACCAAGTTCTAGACAGCTGTTGATTGCTTTGCTTAATTTTTCATCTTCATTTCCCTCACCCATTCTTGGCCCAATCGTATGTATTATTGTCTTACACGGTAAAGCTCCACTAGAGGTTGTAACTGATGATCCTACTTTGACAAAACCTATTTTGTTGCTTTCTTCTTGTATTATGTTACCTCCTTTGCTTACTATGGCAGCAGCAACACCACCACCGTGTTGCAGGTAAGAATTTGCGGGATTGACTATAGCATCGACATTTCTTTCAGTAATATCCCCTTCTACGAGTGTCAATATTCTATTTTCTTTGATTCTTATTTCATCTAACACCTTTGGAGTCATCTCACTTTCTTATCCACTGTAAATTAATACTAACATTAATGACACTTTATTCTATATTCTTAAGGTATTCACAATCCTCATAAAACACTTTTTCAAAAGTTGATAGTACTAGAGAACGAAGCCTTTCATCATCTCCAACAGTGGGATCAATTGAGAGTGACCTAAATTCTCCAGCTAAAACTACACCGGTTTTATTATCTGGCCTTGGGATGTAATATATAAGATAAGTAGAGCCAGCAAATGGTCCTTCAATCATTTCAAACACAATGCCTACAGGATAAAACATACTTCCTTTAGCCTTTATAGAGATAATTTGACCGTTAATCTCTTCATTCCAACTATTTATGAACGTGTTGTCATCTAACATTTCTGTAACAACATTTTTTGCACTGGGATGAATCTTTGATCCTTCTTTTACATGTGCTTGGATTAATTTCCATACTCTATCTATAGAAGCATCAAAAACGCCTTCTCTATCTTCGATGAAAACCATAATTATTATGATCTATTGGGCCATTTAATATATTAATAACAATAAATTAATTCTGTTGTCTAGGCCTATAACTGCTTCAAAACCACGGAAAAGATAAAGATCTTATTCAACTAATGCTTAAATATTCGACATCTAAAATAAGGTCATGAATTCATACTTTTTTCTTGTTTGGGCTTTACCCATCATGATAATAATTTCTTTTTTTGGTCAATCTTATGCTCAAGTAACTTGGAATACTTTTGAGGAAAAAGATGGTCTGTTCTCCATTCAGATACCTTCCAATTGGAGTGAAGAGAAAATACCTAAAGAAGAGAAATTGGCACCCATCGATTATTTATTTCGCTATGCCGACAAAGGTGATTCATTTGCATGGCTGGAAATTATGATTAGTAAACCTTCATTTTCAAACCCTACAACCACTTTACAATCCTATTTGTCAGAGTACCAACAATTTGATGATTTCAATCTAATAAAACCTATAGAGTGTAATACCCATACATTAAATGATGTTCCGGCCTGTTCGTTTGTGTCTAGTCGACAATTGGAAGGCGAACAAACAAGAAATGTGCTAAATGTAATATCTGTCAGCCCTAAGGGTATTCAGACTGATGTAGTCTTTATAACATCTGACAATATATATGATGTATTTTCACCTGTCGGCGATTACATGATTAATTCCATAAAAATAGATTTTACTAAGGTTAATCGAGTATTGGATAATCAAACAATTCCAAATATAAAGTCTGAAATTCCACCTATTCCATTCCAAAATGCGACTACACAACAACTACAGTCTGAAATTCCACCTATTCCAACAGAAAATATCAATTCCTCAAACCAAACATTTAGGTCTATACATGATACTTTCGTAACTTCTGAACCGCTAGGCTTTGGTGTTTATGATGAAAAAAGATCTAATACTTTTAGGCCTGGAGAGGATATTATTCTATACATTGAACCGGCAGGTTTTGAATATGGCACAGACTCTAGATTGGGCAATAACACATTATATACAATAAATTTTAGCGCTGATTTTACAATTTCAGATACTGTAGGAAACATATTAACCAGGCAAGAAGGTCTACCAGTTAGTGAAATTATTTCACATCACCAAAATAAAGAGGTATTTATCCCATTTACTATAACACAAACAACCCCATTTCCACCAGGAAGTTATATTATTACATATACAATTCATGATACAAATTCTGGAAATAGTTTTGATATTGTAAAGGAGGTCATAATATCAGAAAGTCAAATGGCCTGACTTTTTTTATCCTCATTTAGTGCCATACTTCTATGCCTTTTATATTAACCGTTAAAGTAAATCTGTTATATATCTACCATAGTATTATAGAATCAACCGTCATTCACTAAATTATTAAGGTTTTGGTATTAAAAAGAAAAGACTAGACGTTAACAAAAATAGTGCCAGGTGGAATTTCTGTCACCTATGTGCCTCCGTTGGAGGACGGCGTAGCTATTATTACTTTAATGGTTTGACTCAATCATCTCTTAATCATATATAATAGGATAGACGGGTTTGGCAGTCCTCATGGATCACAAATTACCATTGATAGGCTCTACTAACAGACCTCGTTCTTTATAGATTCATGAAGATTAATGTTATCAATAATCCATCCTATAGTCTTACTAAAAACAATAAGAAATCAATTACACCGGGTAATGTAAATCTCCCAACAAATACTCATAATCATAAAATTCTATAATAACTGATCATGACAAATTATATAACTGCATTGAACATATACACCTGAATAGGGTCCGTAGCGTAGTCAGGATATCGCGGCGGTCTTCGGAACCGCAGGTCATGGGATCGAAGCCCACCGGGCCCGTTATTCACATGGGTTTAATCTCAGATCATGCAGATAATATTAGTATTTGTTGAACTGATCATTTCAAAAGTTTTAATTTATGAATCCATGTAGGCATTGACATTGCAAATATTGATTTCAGTTTACCATGCAAACGCTAACCAATCTGAATCACCTATGAGTGTCTAATGTTATGTATAAAACAAATAGATACCAGAATCAATCTTTAAGTTCTCTAATATAATAATTTAAGAAAAACGAACTAATCAGGAGTAGTTTTTCTTAACAATTATTTTCAAGTGTATTTTATAGTTTTGCCTCACTTAGGCTTTTAAATGATTTTATAAAGGAACAGTAATTATAGCGTAGCAAGCCTGCCGTTACATGATGTTTTTAAATCTTATAATATAGAAACAAAACTGGGAATTATAGGATCATAGAGATGATCATAATCTTTTTATAATTACTATAATTTTTCATATGGATAAAGATTTTACCATCTGAGAAGATAAAAATGTATCAACCCTACTTTATTAAGACTCATATTATGCTAGAACTACTCGATAATTTAGAAGGTATTGGTACCTCTTTACCACTATATTGTATTAGTTTTCAACTTGAGTGTATTGAATAACACAACAAAAGCATTTACATGTTTTTTGATGTCATTTATTTAGAATTGGAAAACTTAACATAATAAATAAGATTCTGTTTATTTAGTTCTCTAGATGAATATATTATAACTTGCTAATTTTAATCTTCTATTTGGCTCCTAAGAATAAAAATTGAATTTCAAATTAACTGCTCTAAACTCAAAAAAAGGGAAAATTAGAATCAATCACTATGTTCACAATGTACAGTTACTTGGCTAAACTTGTTTGTAGTTTGACCTGTCTTTAGATCTACAACATCACCTGGACATCCATTTGATGGAGTTGAGATTGTCATAATGGCTCCAACCTGTGACAGGTCTAAAGTGTCTATGCTGGTAGCATTTTCTGATTCAAGTCCCATAGCACAAAGATTATCTTTATCGATAGTACCACTCAAACTGAATTGACTGTTGCTTGCAGTACCTGATGATATATCTCCGCTCTTAACTCCTCCTCCTTTACCATGAATACTAAATGATCCTTGCCAATCAGGGCTAGTTTGGGACTCTCTTGTTGCACTTAAGCTAAATCCGGTTATCGGGACATACTTTTCTCCTGTGGCACATTTGTACTGGTTAACATTTGGTTTATCCAGATTTGCATATACTCCTTGAAAGTTTTCGAGGTTTGTTGTGTTGGTAGTTCTACCATCATTTGTGGATGTTGTATTTTGGGCTGCTACTGATGCAAATTCCAAAAGTGATGGTGCTGCTATCAAAGATGCTACAAGTAAAGATGTTACGAATATTTTAAACATCTTTGACATATAAAATGAACTTTTATATAAAGTATTTATGTAAAAATCTTATATTACCTTCGATATTGTGATTTTTTTATAATCTTTTATCACTATTTTAGTTTTTCTTCAATAATTCTAGATAAGTTATCAGTTTGTTGCATTGATGTAATTCATTGATCATATCTATTTATAACGATTCATTCAATTACTAAGAGTAAGACATAATTTTTGAGCATATAACATTGAATAGATCCCAATAAATCTGAGTTTAATAAAAATTGGGTAAGTAGGTTGTTAATCGATTTGAAGTAGGTAAAAATTAATTAAGATCTATCCTAAAATTCAATAGAAATAACTGTTCACTCTCTTACTAAATTATGATCTGTAACCAGAAGAAAGAAAGGTTCATTATAAGGATAGTAGATGAATCATGAAGATACGGTCTAGAGAAAAACAGTCCAAGACTGTAGGTAGACCAATTGTATCAAACAGAAAAGTATTTGATGGTATTTTATATATTTTGAGAACAGGCTGTCAAAGGAATATGATTCCAAATAAGGTTCAGATTCAACTTCTCATTGGATCATTACAACAATTGAATAGGTTTGATATCTTCAAAAAGTTATGGATGAACTATTGAAGATCTATGATAATATCTTAGGTATCAACTAGACGTGGCAATCTATTAATTCTATTTCCATAAAGTCATTATTATAAGGGCGATGATCAGAAATAATTCTACTGATAGAAGTAGAATAGGTATGAAAATCATATTTTAACAGATACGAATAATATATTTCTGCGGATTAGTAATAAGGAAATCAACACTAACTGAGGTGTTTGACTCCTGTTCTGTTATTGAGAGATTATTTATACCTATATATTATTACTCTGATAATCTAAGCTTAAAAATTATTGCCTTTGTTTAATAATATGGAGTTATAAAAAATTACAGAAAATATTTTAATCCAATTAGAATACCTGAATTTATATTTCGTATTTTTTATTGCATTGTAATCTTTAAAAATAAAGGTAAGAGAAGATATCTAATTTTATTTCGATATTAGCAGACTCCATACACTCTTTGAAAGTTCGTAAAGTGGCCCAAAACCTATATTGGCTACATCAATATCATATGGCATAGTACTAGATAACACAACAACTCCTCTTTGGGTAGCAGGGTTAAAACCTGCAAAACTATTATAACCCACGACTTCGCCGTTGTGCCATATTATCTGTGAACCAAAATTAGTTGTGCTAAGCCAGCCTAAACCAACATAGACATCATAAGGTCCTGCGCTCCAGTTAGTATATAGTCTTATACTGTGCGAATCCTGCATAGCCTCCTCTAGACTAGTTTTAATTAGGCCAGTATTCGCAGAGAGGTATTTTACCATATCACTAGCAGATGAATGAAGTGAACCTGCTGGAGCAAGGGGAGGAGGATTTATGAAGGAAACATTAGTTATCGGAATTTCTGTACCGTTGACATGTCCTAGCGCTAATCGAGACAAAAGTGTTGGATTGTCAGATAATGTAATTCTTGTACTATTCATTCCCAATACATCTAGAATCCTGTCTATAACAAGTTGTTCATAAGGCATTCCAGCTTTTAATGATAAGGCCTGTCCAAGCAAGGCCATTCCCATATCAGAATATTGAAAGTGAGAACCTGGAGCTGTTGTAAGCGTGATATTAGATAGAGCTTGGTATAAGTTTTCCTCAGTGTAATTAGGATATAGATCTGGATATGTTGTGATATTTACATGTAGATTAGGTGGGAGGTCAGGCAAGCCTGAAGTATGTGTTGCTAAATCTTGAAGCGTTATTTTACTTCCATTGTATTCAGGGACTTTAACAGTGTCAGGAAGGTAATTTTCAACCGGATCATCTAGGTTTACTTCTCCACGAATAACCATATCTGCTAAAAGGGTATTGGTGAATGTTTTGGTTATAGACGCAATGTCAAAAAGTGTGTCTTCGTTTACTGTTGTAGCGTTAGTAGCATTAGATGTTTTGCCATATCCAAAAAATTGAGTTCCATTTGCATCTACGAGTCCTACTACCACTGCCGCATTCGTTCCATTGTCTACAAGTGTTCTAATAGTTTGCTTGAGGTGGTCTGTTATGATGAAGGGTTGTTCTGCTGTTACAACCTGTGGTAAGGATGATGCATTTGTGACTTGAGCCAATACCAAAGTTGTTCCTGCTACAGATAAAATAAAGAAAAAAATTAGTGAAATCTTAATCAATATTAGATGTAAATAGCACTAATTAATAAAAATTTCTATAATATTAAATTTTTATGAATATATTGTAAATTGGAAAGTGATCAAATGTTAATAAAGAAGAAATCATTATTTTGAATTATCTCATCCTTTGCTCATGGAGTTTGTTAAATTAAGTTTCTTGATAACTAAAAATACAACATGATGTTGGAAAGAAAGTAATGGAGAAACTTATTGTCAAACATGTACATTGGTAGAGGGTAGGTTATACAACTTGTAACGATAAAGAACTCCAGATGCTCGGTTTGCCACAAAATCCTCCACCATCCTCACCATCAGGTCCTTCAGCACCTATACAAGATGACGTAGTCCTTGAATAACCAGGTAATCCAAATAAAGGCAGCGTTATGAATTTGTCAAATAGCAATGAGAGGACTTTAGAATAACAACAAACTTCCTTTGAATTCGAATGGATGTATAGCCGATGTGGTCAATAATTAATAGAACCTACATTAGAGGACTTATATCGTCCTGAAGCCCACCGGGCCCGTTAATCACATGGGTTCAAATAATTCTTGGTTGTATAAGAGATTAGATAAGAAAAGGAGGTATAATCTTGCCCGCTAAGTTAACCACAACCATTAGAAATATAGACATCAAGGTCACAAATCAGACCAACAGACAAATAATTAAAGAATTTCACGAATATTTACAGAACATAGATACCTCTGAAAACTATCAAAATGGGTTACTCAAGGTGTTGATTAGATACGCAGAGTAGATAGGAAATGAAAAGACTTTCTACCAAATTCAAGAAAAAGAACAGATATTAGATGAATTAGTAATGTGTAGTTTAATTGAGTTTTTGCCAGACGTTGAATATTTTTATTCATTTGTTCTCTAACATAGTAATTGTTGCCATCTTCCTATACTCAAAAATTTTGTCTAATTGTTTAAAAGCATAAACTTTGAATAATTTTCCTATAATACCATAAGGTAATTCAAAATCAATTTCATCAATTATCTTTGTTTCTTTTTCATTTATCTTTTGAAATTTGTGATTATGTTTCCACCTGTTAAAAGGACCTTTTAACATCTCATCCGTATATTCAAATTGTTTCATAGATGTTATTTTTGAATGCCATTTATTTTTTATAAGACTTATCTTTGCTTCTATGAGAATCTCTTGTCCTTCTTTGAATATTGAATTTTCAGCACTAATGACTTTAAGATTCATTTTCTTTGGCGTCACTACTTCTAAATGTTTTGTGTTCGTATAAAAATTCCAAGCTTTTTCTTGGCTACATTTAACATTGAAGGCATGTTTGAATATCTGCATAGATAAAATATAGTTATATCAATTATCTTATTTTCTTTTAGTAGACCTAATCAAACTAGTTCTGTTCATTATTTAAAAATTATTCTAATACTTTCTTTCATCTCTCACAAATTATAACCAAATAATGCAATATATCTGAGGTATAAATGGTCAATGATATAATGAAGTAAGTGAATCCTATAGAGATTCTTAATGATTATAATTTGGCTCTATAGAGTTCGTATTGGGTTACATAACCATTAGTAAAAATATTTTTACTCAACCATTACCAGTAAAAGATCAAATGACAAAATGTATAAAAATCAAGTTTAAGGAATTCTTTTGAAAATTACGGTATTGCAATATCTTAAAGGTGATTCAGGGTTGGAAGGTTGACATAAAGACACTATTAATTTGTCAAACTGTAAAACAAGTGCCTCCGATTAGAATCAATTACAGAAATATTTGGTCCTTATCCAACCCAACTTATATCAACAATTTTGTATCGAATTAGTTTTATGAATATGAATTGCAAATGAGATTCGTAATATATCTACTACTAAACCCCTTGTACTCTAACTAAAAGAATAAAATCAATAGATCTAAGATTTATTTTGCTTAATGTTATTATTATGGGAAAGAATGTCCTCAGAGATAGATATTAATAAATTAAATTAAGAGGTAGTGCTGAATATAATACCTTCTTACAAGAAACAAGAATATTCAAATATTTTGGTTTTGGTTACCAAGGAGCAACACTCTTCTGTACAAGGTATTCGTTATAGTATTTGGCCAACTTGTTTGCGTTGTGTGCTTGCCAAATCCACAAAGCAATACCGACAATCCACAATAATACTGCCATTGCTATTCCACCTCCTATTAAAACCAAGATAGCAAAAATACCTATCGTCCACCCTAACAGTAACAAACCTATACCATAAGCAATTTTACCTAGATACAGATGACCTATTCCCTGAAATCCAAATATACCCGCAATTAGGGCTATCAAAACCGCTGTCCCAGGGTTTTTCATAGAGGAGGTCACAATAGTACTGCTACTATTTTGTATAGGAGGCACCTGATGCGGCTGAGCTTGCTGCTGTCGTCTTCCACAAAATGGACAATAGGTTGCATCTTCCATTGAGAATTGTCTTCCACAATTCCTGCAAAACACCATTGCAAATACTAGCGCAAAAAGTCAATATAAAATCATTCTTTCTATATTGGAAGCAGATTTCATGAAATTGAGGTAAAAAACTTCTTAAAATACTATATAAACATTATATCTAATATAAACATCATAATAGTCGTATATTATCATATTGGATCTAGAACTAATGAATAGATTTGTGGAAACAGGTTCGTAATAGTGAAACCGAGAATTTCTTGTATACCTATTAGTAGGAATAAGGTTAAATTCGTAATCATCAATGGGCTTAGGTTGGACTATGAATCTGGCTATCGTTGTATAACTGCCAGTCTAATAGATTTAATATATTTTGTATACAATTTCAGAAAATAACTTCGATTAATAATCAAAAAAAGAGTTAAGGGCTGGTGAAACTTACTGTAAATGCCTGAAAATGATTTGAATCACCTGTGTTACCACTCACCATAAATTGGTATTGTACATTAGCCATATATGTAAGAATTAATATCTCTTATAGAATCAGGGTTTTGGTTATCGATAGTATTATGGAGTATGTAAAAAATTAACTTGCGTAATATTATTTTTAAATCTTGATAATTGATAAAAAAAACTATTTCTGGTCTTTAATATGGTAAATTTATTTTGTCACATTATTAAAGAATATCATATTTAGAAATAAATGAATTATAAATCTTTCAAAATGCATGAATTCCTGTAGATTAGAGATACTTATTGAAATCAAAACTTAATTATCTAAAACACTTTATATTAAAAATGGCTGTAGAAAATCATAAAGTAGTTGCAGAGATTAGTATAACTCCCTTAGGAAAACGCTATTCGAATGATGAATTACCTACAAGTATACGTAACGAGATAGCCATTGCTATTGATGCTATTAAAAAACTTAAAGGAATAAAGGTTATGGTAACTGGCATGAGTACCCAAATGGAAGCTGATTCAATTCAAGATATTTTAAAAGCAATAGAGTATGCACATCAATCTCTTAAGGATAAAGGCATACCCCGAATTATTTCATCAATTCGTATAGATGAAAGATTTGATAAATCAGAAACACTAGAAGAGAGAGCAAAGTCGGTACAAGAAAAATTAGATATTTAAACAAAGTAGTAGTTATGGAATCAAATCGTTAACCCCAATTTTATATTGAGTGAAATTGTGTATCTTATCTCGGAGATTATCTGCCAGTTACACATATTTTTCTAGATATATCATTGTTAGATTCTCATGAATCGGTATTCGTTTAAATTCTCTGTATCCTAGCTTATGATATAAATGTAAATTTCTAATACTTTTGTGGCCTGTAAATAATTCGTATCTTTTATTGCCTTCAAAGGAATCCTCGATTGATTTCATAATCTTTGTCCCTATACCTTGATTTTGATAATGCGGATTAACAATTAATCTTTTAATAAAAACAGTATCATTGACCTGAAATCCTCTAACTGATCCCACTATCTCTTCTTCCGCTACAGCTTTGAGAAATAATGATTCTGAAAACTCTTTTGTTATTTCTTCCAATGTTTGTAATAAAGGCGGAGATGTGTCAACATCATTGTAAATATCTGCTTCGCTTCCAAAGGCAAGTTTCTGTAATGATAAAATATCTTCGAGATCTTCTGGAGACGCCTTTGTAATTTTTAGAGAGGTCATTGTTATATTATGTAGTTATCGAAATAATCAATTCGTGTATAGAAACTACGCACAAATTAAGAAGTGTTTTTAAATCCATTTCTTGTTCAATAAAGTCTCGCGGTTGAAGTATGCCATACTTAAAAAATATGTTATTCATTAATAACAATGAGTAATACTAGAGATTTTATTCTGAATCAGGTTATGTGGATTGGAATATCTATAGGATTAAGCCTATTGATATCGCTGTTTGTTCCATTTCCTTTTTCACTAATCGGCATAGTCATAGTGTTAGTTTTAATGGGTTATTACTTTAGAAAGAGAAGATTTGTCTGGGATAAAAAGAGATATTAATGTTTCAAAATGTTGAGTCCTTATTATGGTATCAACTTTTGAGACTTTGGCCAATTCCAATAATTCAAAAATTCCTTTATTGCACTTGATAATGATTTGCGAGTATCATAATTTCACTGAATAACCATCTTTGAAATTAGTTAATTGAAATTATCTAATCCCATCAGGCCGGTTAATCACAGAGGAATGAAAAATAATCGTTCATTATTAGCTTACTATTGTCGATTAATTTTTATTGCATTTCGAATAAATGTTTGAAACATACTTTTAATTTCATCTCTCAATCCTTCAGGAACTTCATAATAAACTACTATTTGTAAAGAGTTATTATGCAGACTGTGTGATTGAGAGCCGTGAGTTTTTCCTTTGAATTCTTTTATTAGATCAGTTAATGCCTCATATTGTTGTTTGATTGTATCTACTGATCCTTGTAGTATTTCCATGGAGTTATCCATTGGTTGTTTGTTGTTTGAGTTAGACCATGATTTTTTATAATTGTAATTGTTTTTGCTATTATAATTATTCGAGTGATGGTTTTGGTAATAAGCAGGCTTTGAGGAGATATTATTGTTATTTGTCGCATTCTCTGCAGATTTGTGACTATTAATTGATCTGTTTGGACAAGAATGTTTCCTCTTTGTGCTTACCTCCACATATTCACTTTTTAATGTATTCCAGTAGATTTTGGTGTTGCAACCATACACACAGTATTTTGAATTAGCATTGGAAACTTCTAATGAACTCATTACTTTGTATCAATCAAATCTATATTTAACTCTACACCTCAATACACTGCGTAATATAGAACTAGGTAATATGGATAACAACTGAGATGGCATAATTTGCGATAACTAAAATAACCTAATAAAAGGATGAAGAATAATATTTTACTTATGATCATCTGAATTTGAATTCATGAGCTAAAATTTATCTAATTAATAATCCCATGTACTTCATGGATTCGAAGCCCACCGGAGTCGTTAGTTATGTGGTTCAAATAGCTATATAAATACGCCATTGGACGAGACAACGGCAGGTTTTATTTCTCAACTAGTCCTATTGCACTAACAACTTCTGATGAATTATTGTATAGTTTATCTTCAAGTTTGTCTAACAACTGAGCAAGATTGCTATCTGTATTGTTGCTTTTAACAGAATTTATAATTGTATTTTTATCTGCAGGATAATTAACATTCTTTAATATATTAGCTAGTTCTTGGGCCGATGGATAATCTTTAACATTAACATCCTTTTGTTGACCTGGTATATTATTTTGTTCATTTGCTATCTGTTCATTATTGCCGTTACTCATATCAAATTGTAGGAAACAAACTATAAATACAAATCATCTTTTACAAAAATTGTACTTATTATCAATAATATTTATTGTCGACTGCGTTATGATGCTATACTAATATTTCTTTTGTAGGACGAATTATGAAGTATCATTTTTTTACAAACCAGTCATGAAATTCTATGTAGAGTGACAGCATTAATTAGACATTTCCTTAATTGTAGAACACCAGATTTAACAATTTAAAACAGATTCAATCTGCAAACTCCACTAATTTTCAATTACATTTTATATTTGGAAGTGTATAAATTAATAAAAATGTGGTGGTAAAAGAATTTTTTACTTGTTATTTTCACCGACTTTAGTCATTCCCCTCTTACGGTATTCTTCTTGTGCTTCGGCGGTATTGGTTCCAGTTTGGCTTTCAGAGGTAATCTGTTGATCATTTGAATCTCTTTGTACTGCTGTAGGTTCTCCTTCATTAATTTTGGCAGGAGTCATAGGTTCCTTATCAGAATATTCTTGTAAGGGATCACTTTT
>JAPSGR010000027.1 GCA_031177355.1 Candidatus Nitrosocosmicus sp.
TCAAGACTAATCCATTAGATATCTCTTGAACCTCCCCAAGATTGGCGTCGTTTAATCCCCTCGCTTCTTTCTTTATGACATCTTTCCAGTCAATGTCTTTATACATATTAATTTAGGAAGAACATGTTATAAATACATCAATTACTCTTAGTTTATCAATAGTTATTCAAATAGTTTCATTTTTTTAGATAATGGATCTAATTTTTTGATTTATCTTCCCGTATTTTAGATGACTATAATTACTTCGATTCATAATCCTTGATATGAGTTGGTCTACAAATGGCTCCTATGATCATAGCGATGCTAGAATCTCAAAGGAGCGTAAGCGTGCTGCATGGTCATAGATATGAGAAACACCCATGATTTCATCGACCTGAATTCGTGTCAAAAAAGATTCTAAACCTTTCTTAACTGTAAGGGGTTCACCAACAAATGAATATTTGAGTCTTTCACTTACTGCGTATTTCTCAAGAGAGTTCCATATGGAATCCATATTGTTTACTGGACGCTGTAACAGCCCGTTACTTCTTCTAATTATTCCCAAAGCCATAAGTTGAACCGAAGTAAAGAGGCGAATGGCTTCTTTATTGGTATCAGCAGCAATTATATTCACAGCAGCCATGACATAAGGATAATCCAAGGTTTTAGAAGGTTGAAATTTTTCTCGATAAAGATTTACAGCAGATTCTAAATAAGCCGGTGCAAAATGACTAGCAAAGGCAAAGGGTAATCCCCAATCTGCGGCCAGTTGTGCACTAAACATGCTAGACCCCAAAAGCCAAATTGGAATATTCAATCCTTCTCCTGGATTAGCTCGGACCATTTTGTCAGGCGCACTGGGATGGAAATAATCCATCAATTCTTTTACACTATTAGGGAAATCCTCCTCGGACTCCTCTAAATTGCCACGTCTTAATGCTATAGCTGTCAAACGATCAGTTCCTGGAGCACGACCCAAACCTAACTCAATTCTGCCAGGGTACAAGGTCTCTAGTGTTCCAAATTGCTCAGCAATAATCAATGGACTATGATTCGGAAGCATAATTCCTCCAGACCCAACTTTTATTGTAGAGGTTCCCCCAGCAATAAAACCGATTAATACTGAAGTAGCTGTGCTGGCAATACCTTTGATGTTATGATGTTCTGCTAGCCAATATCGAGTATAACCCCATTTTTCAACATGGTGTGCTAAATCCAAGCTGTTTAGCATGGATTGGCGAGGCGCACCATCAGCGTTTACCATTACCAAATCAAGAACGGATAAAGGCAATTGGTTTTTTGTTATGGGATGTTGCAATGACGTAATTAGGATGATCCCATGTTTTTATCTTTCAATTCATGGTTACTGACATGTAACGGCGAAGTAAGGCTGTTCACATTCAGACATCAGATGCCATTGTTGTTTCTTGTTTTTGGCTAATGGATACCCATAATCAAAGGTACGGGATTGTATAACAGGTATTTGAGATAGACACGTTAATAGCCAATCCACATGTGTCTTTTCGAATTATTTCTCTCAAATGAGAAATGACTAATTCCTTTACGGCATTTTTAAAATTTTATACTCAGGCCTAAAACCCCGAATTTATTTTAGCAAAGTGAGAAAGCCTCATCGACTTTCTTTCACTAATTCCACATATATTTTTGATGGATTGACATACGATACAGCAGTTGAAATTTTGTCTTCAATGGCAGCAATAACAGATTCAATTGAATCTGTATTTAGATTATCAATCAAACTCACCTCAATAGCTATCAAAACGTCATCAGGTGCAAGATGCATTGTACGAATTGATTTTATTACTTCTACCTCCTTGATAGCAGCAACTGCATCATATATTTTTTTAAAATCCCTTTTAGATATGGATTCACCGATAAGCATACCACGGTTTTCTCTAGCCAGAAATATTGCAAAAACCATCAGTACTATTCCTATCAAAAGCGAACCTATTGCATCATATGCGGTATTTCCAGTGAGGTCAGAGAGAAGCAAAGATACAGCTGCAATAATTATACCGAGTAAAGCGGCTGCATCTTCTACAAGTACAGTTAGTATGATAGGATCTTTGTTCTCTTTAAGCTCCTTAATTAAAACAGGAAAGGTTAATTTATCACCTCTATCGACAATGGTCTTTCGAAATAATGCAAATGCTATTCTGATTGCATTTGCTTCAAATACAAATGCTAGGGCCAAAATGACGTAATTGATTAATGTATTTTCTATTCTATGAGATTCATGTCCTCCCATAAAGTAGCTGATACCATGCTCTAGCGATAAGACTCCAGATATACCAAAAATAAGGATTGCTACAACAAATGACCAAAAGAATTGCTCTTTACCGAATCCGAATTGGTAAATATCGTTTGCTTGCTTCTTACTCGTCTTTACACCTATCAACAGCAATACCTGATTAAACGTATCCGAAAATGAATGATATGTTTCAGCCCACATTGATGTACTTCCGGTAAACAAAGAGGCAACAAGTTTAGAAATAGCTATTGCAAGATTTCCAAATAACGCGGCATATATAGCCTTTTTAGATTCAGCTCCACTCACCATTAAATATTTCTCATCACAAATAGCTAATAAATAATATCTAAAATGCATTAAATATCATTATTGAAAAAGACGGGTAGGAGAAGAAAATTCAAAATCGATTGAGTATTGCCCTAATTTAAATTAGGGCCACTGTATGACAAAAATTTTTTTTGTCTTTCTATATTAATTTGAGAGTTACGAATAGTGTCTTCACCTTAGGCGTTACAATTTAACTTTGAGAATATAAATATTAAAGGCCAAGTTCCTAAAATAGGACCACTTATAGGATAATTAACCCCCGCGATATGAATATAGGATATTGAAATTCAACAAGAAAGATATCTTTAATAAAGTATCACATCTGCATGAGAAGACGAAAATAAATATTTTTAATTTACGTTGCTTCAGTTATTTACTAAGAGAAGGTTTAACACCGAGGAATGGCCTTTTTTGATGTATCAGTACAGTATAAATGATATCTTGTCAGTCAGCCCATTAAAACATGGTTAAGAAGGTTTTTCAATTGGTCATACTTCATGTTTTAAGAGTTTGTAAAATAAAGGCTAAACAAAAAAACTAAGAGATTCAAATAAAATTAAAATTACTTTGGTTTAAAATTGTTGCAATTTTCAGCCATTCAAAATCATTTTATCAGAAAAATGGTTCGTAACCTCTCGTATATATCGTATAATGGCTAATGCTTCCTACTTCTTCAGACAGTGCATATAATCCAAATCCTGATAACAAATCGATAGAGAAAACAGAGAAAAACAATACATATTTCTTCTTGTTATTCCACCTTTACTTCTTTTCCCATGGGCTTTATATTTTCTTTTTTCTTAAAAATGGTTTCAAGTATTCCGTTGTTATATGTGCACCTTGCAGTATCTATGTCTGCTTCTTGGGGTAAATCTATTATCTTGTAATATTTTCTTTGAGAATTAGTACTTTTAACTTCTAACCTTGTTTCTGATGCGTTGATTTTAATATCCTCTTTTTTTATTCCCGGCATCTCTACAATTACTTTGATTTCACTTTCAGTTGTATTTACATCTGCAAGAGGTTCTCTTTCAGCAGTAAGTGAAGGTCCAGCACCAAAGCTAAAGCCTGGCTCATCTCTACCTATACTGCTACTACCACCACTAACATTAACGTCAGGCGAGACATTTCGCAGATTCTTGACATTTCCAAATTGGCTTATATGCGGTACACCATCGGGTCCGATCGTCATTGAATATCCATACACGATTGGTCCTACTTCTCTTATTTTGGTTCCATCTGAAGATTGATATTCTCGTACTAGTTCTTTTGGAGCATTGGATTGCAGATCGCTAAACTGTCTAAACATTCTCTCCATTTCTGCCTGCATTTCATCGAACCCCTCAAAATAATCATCAAAAAATCTACTATTTTTACTTGTTCTATTTGAATGTCTTCCAAAGAAGTTTCTATACCAATCAAATGGATTGATATCTTTACTACTCATAGTACTGCCCATGTATATAACATACTATATTATCTATGATCTTTCGGATTGAGGCTCGTACAATGTCAATAGGATAGAAACAATTTGTAACACATTAAATGGGTTGAGCGAATGAAAGTTCAAATCCATTGGGATCACGAACATGAAAATATCGTTCTTTCCATGGTGCATTCACAGGTTCATTTTCAAGCAAAATAAGATTTGAAAATACTTTATTGTTCTTAAAATAAGTGTAAAGTTTATCCACATTTTTGGTATGAAAAATAATCCTACCGAAATTTTTGTTATTGCTCTCATTATCTATATTTCCAGATGGTAATTTACACAATTCCAAGTTCAAAAATGTATAATGGTCATGCTCACCAATCTGATATGAGGTAAAGCTATCACCAGAAGATCCACCGTAAATAAGTTTGAATCCAGGAAGATTTGAATAAAAATTGCATGTTTGTTCCATATTTTTGATTATCAGAGTAACTGCCGATATCATTGTTATTATACTCATAAAGTGACATTGATAATGATCCATGATAAATATTTCGCGATTAAATCTCTTTGTAATTGGACACACATAAAATGTTTGTTTTTGTATAAATTAATTAATGGATCTATGTAATTAGTAAATAAAAATTTCGCGTATAGTTTATTACGGATCAATTGCTATACACGATTTGTTGTGATTGAGAAGATTTTGACAAATTGACCATTGCCCTTTTGCGTTTTATATCCAATAATTCACATTTTATGCACATAACCACAATAACGTCGATTGAGTATATATATTTTATTATGATATAAAGTTATAGACCTAAATATCAGATGTATCATGTTCGAAATAATGTAGGAAGATGACTTTTACTTAAATTAAAATCCTCAATAACCATAACTAATAGATTTAAGACTCGGATTAATTCCATAACTTTTTATTTTTTTAACTGAATAAATATTGCATGCTTTATGCATATTGTGGTCATTTCTAAGAACTATGGCAGCATAATCAAATCAGCGAAGACTTCAAGAGGCATATCATTTATAGTAATAACTACATTTATTATTAAATATAAAAGAAATACTTGACATAGTTGAGTAGGGTATTATCTCATGAGTTTTGAACCCATAAAACTAAAATCTTTAAAAGATCCGACTGAGGAATCAGATGGATTAAGAATTCTAATATCAAGATTTAGGCCCAGATATCTTCGTAGGGAAGAAGAAAATTGGGATGAATGGTGGAAAGAACTAGCTCCAAGTAAATCATTGTGGAAGGAATATTTTAAAGATAGAAAAATAGGTTGGACTGAATACTCTAAACGTTACATTGAAGAGATAAAAGATAACCCAGAGGCACTAAAGGTTTTGTGTAAATTATCGTCTCACTTTAACAATAGAATAACGGAAAAAAGCCATAATGCTCATAGTCAAAAAGAAGAACATAGAACATCTGAGGAGAATAATTATTTGATAAAATTCAAGGTCGTGACGCTTCTATGTCATTGCAAAGATGAAAAGTATTGTCACAGGTCAATTGTAAAGGGAATGATAAAGGATTCACAGATAATTGAGTTTTGAGGTTAAAGGTAATAACCGATATTAAGTTTCTTTTAAAATAAAAGGTGATGGAATGTATTTTGTATATGTAAATGTCTCAGAATAAGATAGTAGTCATGAGATTTATTGGTTATATACAGATAAAGTCTTATATCCACAAGTTTAAATCGTGATAGTTGCTTGCATACAACAAATACCATCAGAGCAATTATCAAAAGATCGATAATGGTACTTATAAGGCGACCACATTTAAACTCTTTCACATACAATATTAGGAATGTTGGTTTTGTTTAAATTGTTCCCATATTCTTTTTTTTCTAAAGAATGGCAACCATAGTTTGGTAAAGGTTTATTATGTGTAAAAAGCATTATCTATATTCATCTCCACAGTCTCCGACAACTTCATACAAGTTATTTGACCTTGTACTTATAGCATCAATAGCATCATAATCTGACTTGTCTAAATTGAAATGAAACACCTTGGCGTTACTAGTTCTGTGATCAGATATTCCAAGTCTAACTCCAATTATAACTCCCGCGACAATAGGTTTTTCGAGTATATACCGAGCGGCTATATTTGCTATGCTCACTTTGTACTTTTGTGCTATGTCATTTAAAGTAGTTAAAAGTTCCTGGAATAAATTCCATCCTCCCCATAAATCTATCATCTTTTTG
The DNA here is from genome assembly GCA_031177355.1 of Candidatus Nitrosocosmicus sp. Classification (GTDB taxonomy): domain Archaea; phylum Thermoproteota; class Nitrososphaeria; order Nitrososphaerales; family Nitrososphaeraceae; genus Nitrosocosmicus. The sequence goes on from JAPSGR010000027.1 coordinate 6,249, forward strand.
TATTTTCGCAAGCTTAATGTATCAAGTTCATATCCAGTTGGTGCCTGTTCTCTTCCAAGATATCTCTCCGAAAGAAGTCCACCACAGAGAGTACCGTAAGCTAGAATCTTAACATCATTGTCCCTGCAGAATGATATCATCTTTTCCTCAGGTCTCCTATCTATAATAGAATATTGAATTTGATTTGATAAGATCTGTAGCCCCGAATCCTTCATAATCTGCAAACGTTCAGTATCAAAATTTGTTAGACCCACATGCTTAATTATCCCTTCATCATGTAAGTTCATTAGATAATGAAGTGCATCTATATAATATGGATTCCTGTAATCCCACCAGTGAAATTGAAGTAAATCCAAAGAGTCAACCCCCATTCTATCGAGCGAGTTTTGAATGCTATCTTTAACCAAGGATTTAGTTATCTTACCGGAATGAGGTACCCATTTTGTAAATGCCTGAATTTTATAGAGCTCTTCTTTTCCAGTTATTTCATATAACTTTTGTCGAAATCGTCCTATAAAATCCTCTGCGGGGCCGTAAATATCTGCTAGATCCCAACTCGTAAATCCGTCATAGTGATACTTCAACATCTCTTCAATTGCTAAATCATGGTTGATATATCCATGTCCTCCTGCTATTTGCCACATACCATTAACTATTCTGTGAATTGTCAAATCAGATGCTAGTTGGTAGTGCGTATTATTTTCAGTCGTGCTATTATTCATATATATTTGGTGTATATTTTATTCGGTAAATAAAGTTCACATGTTCGATGGATACCATTTTATCTTCGCCATGTTTATCTTATGACGCAACACCCTGAAATTTATAATATTTCCTGCTCACTATCCAATATTTAGGTCATGATTCCGAACTAATTAATAATATGGAGAGATTTGAATTTGCAGCTATTGATGGGTTACTTATTGAATGGATATTTCAATATTAACGCAGAAGGTTCATTCTCTTGATTAAAACTGATCGTGATAATATTGATTTTAATCAAGAAAGATTAACACCTCAAGAGAATCATAAATTTACATTAGTCTATACCTTTTAGATTATTAATTTATTTTTTTGATCTTATTTCTTTTAGAACCGTTTCATAATCCAATCTAACTTTTCTTCTCATATAGGGAATCAATTTATAATGAATAGAATAGTAATTCTTATCCTGAGTAATAATTCCTTTGACCAATAGAGATACCAGTCCGCCAGCCATTTTAGAAATCGGAATGTTTTTTTCTGTCGAAACCATATCTCTCTTTTTGTGATATTCTGTTGAGGTAAAGTAATTTCTATTAAGCTCTAGAACTAGCGGCCAGATAATATATTCCCACATTAATCTACGATTTTCCGTAGAAGTAGCATATTTACCCTTGTTTTTTGATAGGAAACTAGCCTTTTGCTTATTTTTTTCAATTATCATTATCCAGTATTGAACTCATTGATAGCATAATAGTTCTCACGTATTATATTATTTAACAAGTTTTATAAATCCAATGTATATACAATGCTAATATCAATTGTTTAATGGCAAAGTAAAATAAAATGTGGCCCCTTTTCCATCCTTATTATTTTCCCCCCATATATGCCCACCGTGAGCTTCTACAATGTTCTTTGCAATATAAAGTCCCAAGCCTGTTCCTTGAAATGACTTTGTTGTAAATTTCGTGAATAGTCTTGGAATAACTTCTAAATCTATTCCCTCGCCATCATCTTTGATACTAACGAATGCTTCCTGCTGTTCAACATTAGTATCTTTATTGTATGTTTTCCTTTTTCCGACAATTATAGATATTATACCATCTTGATTTACACTTCCATTTATATTCCCATTATCTTTAGAAATAAACTTTACAGAATTATTTATCAAGTTCATTATTACCTCCCCAATTCTATTCTTATCTCCGAAAACATTGAAAGAGATATTATTTGATAAATTTTTATATTCAAATTTTATTCTTTTATCACTATTTGAAATATTCTTATATTCTTTAATAATATCTAATACGAGACTATTCAAATCAAATATTTCTTTTTTTATCTCCAGTGTTTTGCTTTCGATCTTTGTAACGTCTAGAATGTTTTCGGCCAGTATTTTTAATCTTTCAGCATTTCTAATTATTATATTCGATAGCTCTCTCTGTTTTTCGTTTTTGGTCTCATATTTAGAAGCCTCTAGAGCTCCAAGTATTAGTTGTATAGGAGTTCTAAGTTCATGAGCAGCTGTATTGATGAACTCTTTTTGCATCTTGTCATGTACATTTAATTGATCATTTGCTATCTTAAGACGTTGATTTGATTCCTGCAAATCTTTTGTTCTTTTTTTAACTTGATCATTCAGAAGGGTATTTAGTTTTACTAGAAATAATATCAACATTACAATTGCGGCGGTGATGCCTACAATCAACAAAATGAAGCTCGATCTTTCCTCAGACAATGTCTCATTAATATCCTGATAAACCGACGCGGTTGGGGTAATGATGAAGACAAAATACCGTGTTACATCATTAACAGAAACTGGATATCCCGTGTTTAATCTTTCTCCAGTTCCAAAATCATAAGTGGCAGAGCCACCGAATAGATTACCATCAAAAACGTCTTGGTAATACTTGTTTTGGATAACATTAAAATTGAAAAAACGTTGAATTTCATCACTGAACAAATTTTTGCCTATAAAATTTGTTCGAGGAGTGGAGATATAATTCGCGTTTCTGTCATATGTTACTAAAAACTGTGAGTTTACATTATATACGTTTCCATAGCGCGCAAAAAAATCAACAGATGGAATTTCCACTCCCACCATTCCAAGGTATTCATCACTTTCTCTGTTTATTACCGGATATGTCAATGCTATTTTATATGCTCCATCAATACCTTCAAAACCATTTGAAAATACAGGATCTAAAGTATTCCTCGTTTCATTGACATATTCTCGAAGTGAAATATCTATATTTACAAAACTCCTTTGCCCTGCTGATACTTTATTATATGTAATTATATTATTTTTATCTGCAATAAAAAGTCCATCTATTTTGCTAATGTTGTTAATTTGATCAAACCGTTCGTCCATTAGTTTAGCCACCCTGTCTCCATATAATTCACCTTGTTGTAAATAGGCAGAATCCGATAACCCTTGGAGTATGGACGATATTAACCTCAGATCAGAGCTAACATGCTCTGAAAGAGCCTTCGTGATCTCTAATTGGTTATTTCGGTAATCTCGAAAAATGTTATTTCTAATGTTTTGTTCTGCAATGTATTGTTGATAAACTAACATTGAATAGGATGTGACAATTATCACTACTATGGAAATAAGGGCTACTTCTTTTTTTCTGATAAATTGAAGTCCTTCGGTCAATTTACTTCACGACTTCTATCCTTCTAAGAGGATCAGTATGATGAAGGTATATCAAAAATTTAACCGCCGCTATTTGCTAGATTGGTTCCATTGTAATCAAGATACCTTTCAGGCACTTTTATTTTTCCACTTACAATACCTTCTTTTAGTTGCTCAATGTATAATTTTATATTCTCTGGAACTGCATATTCAAGGTTATAGAATGGAGCTATGTATACAATTCCATCCCCGGGGGCCCCCATTTCCAATTCTAACCCTGGTTTGAATATTTGACCACTAAAGTTTCCAGCTTGGATTAATTTAATAACTTGATTGAAAGCCTTTTTAGCGTCTAATACAAATGAGGTAAGTATAGTTTTCGGAGCTATTTTATTTTGGTCAGATACTGCGCCAAGTGCATATATTCCCCTTTCTTTAGCGGCGGCAATAATACCGTAGCCAGAGGTGTCAGCCACGTGAAATATAATGTCTGCACCTTTGTCTATTTGAAAATCGGCGGCTATTTTTCCTTTGGAGGGATTATCCCAATCGCCTAAATAGGTAACGAGTACCTTTACTAAGGGATTAGTATCATGTGCACCTTGTTTATATCCTTCATAGATGTTGATAAGGTTAGGGTATTTTTCTCCACCCACAAATCCAATAATGCCCGTTTTTGACATACTTGCGGCAAGTGCTCCTAAAACATATGATCCTTCTTGTTGCATTGGATAGATAGAGGCGACATTACTAGAGTTAACAAGTCCAGTAAATATGACAAAATTTGTTTCAGGATAATCTTTACCTACCTTAACAGATGGTTTTCCCCACTCAAAACCATGAGATATTATCAAGTCATAACCTGCTTCAGCGTGAGATCTTAATGTTTCTTCTATCTTTGAAATAGATACATTTTCTTGAAAGTCAACTACGTATGAATACTTTTCCTGCAAGGCTTGTGCCGCATTATATCCAAATGCTCCCCATCCTGCATCACTAAACAAGCCATCTGTTAGAAAAGCTATTTTCAGTTTTTTTTCAGAACCAGATAAGGTCGGATCTTGTGAGGAATTGGTAGGCAAGTCTGCTGTTTTTTGAACACTGTCTGCGTTTACAGCAACCGAGTTAGTACAGAAAATAAGAAGGACTTCAATCAACACTATCAAAGAGATTAACATAATTTGCAAGATTATGTCATCATTAATCGATTTTAGAGTAATAAAGTTTGTTTAGCATATATATTACAGATTTTAAAAGACTTTGCAATCATAACATCCTTTAAGGAATTATCCATCTACATAATTAGTGTTAGACCCTTACACGCGAAGCTCCCAAATCACTATTCAAAATGATACACAGAAATATACCATATTTGATTTATTATTAAAAGAAATTATTTTATTTATTCACATTCGGCATGACAAATTATCTAATAAGTTCTCCTATTACGAATGTTGTATGCATGATATAAAAGCCATATCAACTTTTCCGAATATTCTAATATCTACCAGATAATCATTACTATTAGGAGTGAAATCAAGTTTAATGATCAAAAACGGTATTTCTAATTCCAAACACAATATCAGAAAAGATTTTTATATTAAACTTATTTAATATATATATTCGCCATAATAACGAGTCAGACTATTATTAGTTGGTAACTAGCAAACGAGGTCTGATTTTAACTCTAGTAATACTTTAAGAGGTAAAAAGTATTCATTTACCATTTACTATAACATTATAAATTAATTGCTTTAGTTGGATAAGGACTATGATACAAAGATATCTCTTGATGACAAAATTCAAAGTAATGAATAAAATAGGGTGAATATATGTAACAGGAACAAATTGAAAATTATATTTAACGATTCCACTTTTTCGGCATTGTTATTGAGGACAATTGCAGAGACATATTATAAAGGAGCGGACATCGGAGAATGCCTCTCTACAGCTTATCGCATTAGAGAAGGCAATTTTGAGAGTTGGTATAATGAATGGATAAGGACAGCAAAAAGAGTTCATTGTTTTGCAGAGGAAAGCGACGCAAAAGGGCATGCAACAAGTGCTCGAGAAGCATATCTTAGAGCGGCAAATTACTACCGCACAGCGGCATTTCTCTTAATTGACTCAGAAGATACAAGGTTACCTTTAACCATAGATCGAAGTAAAGAATGTTTTAGAAAGGCCACCTCCCTATTTCCTTTTGTTGTCGAGTCAATTAAAATACCTTATGAAGGTACATTCTTACCCGGCTACTTCTACCATGTACCAAATAATTATAACAATCATAACAAAAGTCAACATAAAAGAAACAGTACTCACGTTAACCAATCAGACATGATTACAGAAAGAGGTAACTATGATAAATCTCTAGTTGACAATACTGTTTACCCAACGCTTGTTGCCCATGGAGGATTTGATTCTACAGTAGAGGAGCTTTATTTTTTTGCTGCAGCACCTGCATTAGAAAGAGGGTACAATTGTTTAACATTTGAAGGTCCTGGTCAAGGTAGCGTAATCATCAGACAGAAAATACCATTTAGGCATGACTGGGAAAAAGTCATCACCCCGGTATTAGAATTTGCATTGTCAAAGAAGAATGAATATAGGATAAACCCAAATAAAATTGCCCTAATGGGCATTAGTATGGGCGGATATTTGGCAGCCAGAGCAGTTTCCTTTGAACACCGTTTTTCTGCAGTCATTCTCTATGATGGCGTATATGATGGGTATGATTCTATAAAAGCTGGATTCCCATCAGAATTGTCAGACGCAGTTGAAAAAGGTGACTCAGAGTTTGTAAATACTTATCTGCGTCGTATAATGGAAACAGACTCAAATATAAGATTCAACATCAAACATGGAATGTATACTACAGGAAGTACTTCACCTTATGATCTAATAATGAGGGCAAAAGCGTATTCAGTCAAAAATATTCTAAAAGATATTAACACACCGACACTCGTCTTAGAGGGTGAAAAAGATGATTCATTTCCAGGTCAACCAAAAAAGGTTTATGATGGACTAGTTTCTGTTCCTATAGAATCTAAGAAATATATACTGTTTACAGAGGAAGAAGGTGCTGAAGAACATTGTCAAAGCGGAGCTACTGGACTTGTTAATCAAAGAATATTTGACTGGTTGGATGAGACCTTTCAAAGAAGATCAAAATAAAGTGCTAGACATGGATGTTTATGGTAATATATGGTTTAACGTATTATGGATCATGTAATAGAAGATTCCCCTTAATTTTACTTCAAAATAAATTCGGCTGTCAAAGTCATTCAGTCTGTAAAGGCAGTGCTGGAGGATTTACCAATACTAATTAACAAATAATAAAAGGGTAGATAAAATAAGCGTATGTCCGAATTTGATAAGACAATGGATATCATATTTGGCAGATGGAAAAGTCAAATACTGTATACAGGTGCCAAAATAGGTATATTTGATTACCTAACAACAAATCCTAAAGAAATAGATCAAATATCACAGGATTTGAATCTGGATAAGACGATGACCTATCGAATTCTTAGATCATTAGCATCCTTAGGTTTTTTAAAAGAAGATATGAATGGTCACAAATTCTCAATCACTACATTAGGAGAACTGCTAAAAAAAGATCACCCTCAAACTCTTCAAGGGGTTTTGCTACTAGAGGAAGGACCTGAACACTACCAAATATGGAAACATTTACCGAGAATGATTAAAGATGGTCAACAAAATGCGTTCTTATCAGAATATGGAGCCAATATTTTTGAATATGCAGCCAAAAATTCAGAATATTCTAAAGTTTTCAATGATGCAATGAGTAGTTATTCAGCCATGCATACTACAATGGTATTAGAAGCATTAAATGATTATGACTTTTCAAGTGTGAAGCACATCTGTGAAATTGGTGGTGGTCAAGGGCATCTTTCAAGTTACTTGCATTCAAAATATAATCACCTCACTGGAACTATACTGGAATTGGAGCCCATAGTCAACAATCAAGATTCTTCATGGCCTCATAAAATGGGTTTACAGGAACGCTGTAAATACATTAAAGGAAATATGTTTGAGCAAGTCCCCTCTTCTGATCTATATATGATGAAGATGATCCTTCATGATTGGAATGATGATGAATGCATAAGAATACTATCAAATATTCATAAATCGGCACACGATAGATCGAGGGTATTTATTATTGAACATATAGTACCAGACGCTACAACACCACATTTTTCCAAATTGTTTGATATACATATGATGTGTGCTACCACTGGAAGAGAAAGAACAATTGAAGAGTATCAATCAATTTTGACTCAGTCGGGATGGAAACACGTCCAAACACATTACCCAAAATCTAAAATGATAGGTGTCATTGAAGGCAATATAGCATAATAATCAAGACATCCGATTCACCATGTCTTTACCTTTTTCGCTTCAATATGTATTCAGGGAATAAACTGGGTATACAATCAAGAAGGGGAATTTGTGTTGATATATAATACCAAAATTATCTTTTTATATACATAAGATCAATAATAGTACGGAAACTTCAATTACTTTGTACGGATAATTAGAAAGAACTAACGATATTATTTTTTTTATATCTCCATAGTTATTTCTGTAGTCCTGACAAACTCTCATATGCTATATTCTCATATCGATTCAAAAGAGTGAAACTTCAAATTGTTTCCAGGTTCATGGGGTCACGAATGAGAAATCAAAAAGAGTATTATGATAGCTAGGATTTCAGTCTATTTTACAGCCAAGGATTCAGGAGCCAAGATATTTAGTCTCAAGGTAAGTAACAAAATAATCTGGGTTATAGCCTTCATTTAAGCTATTATTAAGGAGCACTTTGGGTGCGTAAGCAGATCCATATCGATGTATTTTTAATCTCAACCACTCTCTTATGGTATCAAAATTACCATTCTTTATGTCTTCCTCATAATTGTCTAGATCTTTTCGCATCTTTGAAGCAATGATCGCTGAAATTAAATTTCCCAGAGTATAGGTTGGAAAATAACCAAAGAGGCCACTACTCCAATGTGTATCTTGCAGTACTCCCTCGGAATCCTTCGTGGGTCTCACACCAAGCAGTTGTTCCATCCTTTCGTTCCAGAATTCAGGAATCTCATTAACTCTGAGATCATCTCCAAATATTTTTTTCTCGATCTCGTATCTTATTGCTATATGTAAATTATAAGTAACTTCATCAGCATCAACTCGGATATAATCGGCCTTGACATTGTTGAAATAAAGATACAATTCTTCATCTGTAGTTTGGTTTGTGAAATCTACTTGTTCTCTAATCAGGGGAGCTATCAATTGAACAAAAGGCAAACCTCTGCATACAATGTTCTCCCAATATCTTGACTGAGATTCGTGCAGTCCAAGCGAAGACCCTCCTTCAATAGGAGTAAAAGATAATGACTGATCGCATTGTAGATTATACAATGCATGACCAGCTTCATGTATAGTACTGAATATTGACTTTTTGAAATCAGTTCCTTCATAACGAGTAGTTATTCTGATGTCATTCAGGCCCATCGTCTCAGTAAATGGATGAGTAGACTCATCCATTCTGAATCGTTTCATATCATATTGCAGAAGAGTCAGTATATCATGATTGAGCTGATCCACTTTTTTGGCATCATACTTTGATTTTCCAAGTTTGTTCTCTTTACAGAACGGGCTGTTTGAATCCACGAGTGTTTTCAGAATCTTCTGCACACGCGGAGTCAATGTACCGAAAACTTTGTCCAAGTCATTTACAGTAAGCTGTTCTTCAAATGTATCCAAAAGCGCATCATATGGATGCTTTTCATAACCCCTCTTTTCAGCTATTTGCTTTTTTATTTCTATCATATTCTTCAAGTAAGGTTCAAACATCTTAAAATCAGATTTTGTCCTCGCTTCTCTCCATATCATGTTTCCCCTTATTCTTGCCAAAGACTCTGCTTCAGTCAATTCTTGGGGTATCCTAATCTCCTTAGATATTTCCCTGTCAAGTACTCTTACAATACCCTTCTCAAAGTCACCAAGGCTCTCCAGTTTCTTGGCTGATTCAACAAGGCCAATAAAGTCTTTGCTTAGCAAAAGATCCTTGTGCAGTATATGAAGCTGAGAATCCGCAACCCCTCTTTCTTCTATTCCTCCTCTAGGCATATAAGTCTCAAAGTCCCATCCCATTAGAGAAATGGCATGTTTTAGTGACCAGATTGGCTTATAAGCATTGAGGATCTGATTCATAACAGGGTTGTCGCATTTCATTTTGTATATCTTTCATGGACTCAATCACATCGGTCAATTAATTCTTGCTAACTACTTGTGTATTTGAAAAATCAAGTAAGAGTATAGGACTGAAAATAAAATCTCATACTTTGGTAGCCGAGGATGGCTTTTGATATGATGTCTAATTAAAATACACTCCTAACAGAAGTTATTCATTCACTTGAAGTAGGAGCAGAGTCAGCCGGAATCAATATGAAAATTTGGTAATGAACCCAGATGTCTATGACAATTTTTTAAGCATTAGTTTCTCAAAGTTAGCATAGATAAATATTTTATTTATGATGTCTAATCATAAATATGGACATAATTAGATTGCAGAAATTCACCAATAAGAATAATCACTCCCTTGTTATAGAAAAGATGCAAATTTTCATTTTGTCTTTTGTTATATTATTTGTGGTTGGATTATACACATACTATCAAATTCCGATTGTATTTGCACAGTCTGTCAATGATCAAAATCTTAATGTTGAACCATTTGTTGAGGGTCTAAACTCACCTACAAGTATGGCGTTTTTAGATAGCAACAATATACTGGTTTTAGAAAAGAATGGTCAAGTAAGATTAGTTTCAAATGGCCAGTTACAATCTCAACCAGTTTTGGAAGTATCTGTTGATACCCAAAGTGAAAGAGGCCTACTGGGTATCGCAGTACAAGAGAGTATCAACACAAATCACAACTCTATTCAAAATGATACTACCAAGAATGTTTTTCTTTATTATACTGAAGCGCGAGAAGACGGCGAATTGAAAAATAGGGTATACAAATACACTTGGAATGGTCAGGCATTAGAAAACCCAACGCTTTTGTTAGATTTGCCAGCAATACCCGGACCAAACCATGATGGTGGAAAATTGATGATAGGACCCGATAATTACCTATATGGAGTTATAGGTGACTTAAATCACGATGGTATGTTACAGAACTTTCCTGATGGACCTACTCCCGATGACACAGGGATTATATTTAGAATAAATCCAATTGATGGTACACCAGTACCAGATAATCCATTTTCTACTGATCCTAATGATCCATCAAGCAAGTATTTTGCATATGGTATTAGAAATTCCTTCGGACTTACATATGATCCAGTTAGTAAAAGCATCTGGGATACTGAGAATGGACCGGCATCAAATGATGAAATTAATATTGTTGCACCAGGATTCAATAGCGGTTGGCAAACAATAATGGGTCCCATTTCATCTTCGGGTAATTCTGAAAACGAATTAGTTAACTTTGCAGGTTCTCATTATGCTGATCCTGTTTTAACCTGGCTAGACCCCCCTGCACTTACTGATATAGAATTTTTAAACTCTAGTAGTTTGGGTGAAACCTATACCAATAATGTGTTTGTAGGAGATAATAATAATGGGAATCTCTATTATTTTGAATTGAATCCAGAGAGAACGGGGTTCGTTGTTGATGGTGTTTCAGATTTAGTAGTAGACAATGAAGAGGAACTATCTTCCATAGTTTTTGGTAATGGATTTGGAAGCATAACAGATCTAGTAACTGGACCTAGTGATGGATACTTGTATGTACTATCCCATGATAATGGAATAATATACAGAATTACACCCGCATGAGATTTTTTTCTCTTATGAATAGAACAATCCTTTAACACCTTTTAACGATTGAATCTTACTCGTTCTTATAAAGGGTTCGGTTCAATATCCCTAAGATTGATGAGTCATTATTTTTAAACCCGACGATTCTTAAACTATTTTGAATATTATTTATCTCAATCTTTACAACTGCTATGCTTCCTCATCCAAAATAAGAATTTATTCACAAGGGATTACGGTTGGATATAGATCAAATACTAGATCAATAAACCAAGTAAGATTATTAAGCCCAATAAAAAGAGACTAAAGTACTATATGATCCTATGTTATAATATGACCCTTAGAATAAAATGTAAACAATGTGATTTTAATCATATTTCGAACATATATCGATTGGAGTAACATAACTTTCATAAAAATTTTTCAAACCTTGAAAGTTGTCCTAGCAGTGAATATATATCAAAATATGATGAACCAGATTACAAGTTTTACATATTTACACGGTGTGAAATTTTTGTGCCTTGTAATATTGGAATTACGATTCTAAGTACAGGAAGATAATTAATCTAATGCGATTTTCGTATTAGGTTTTAAAATGATATAACGAAATATTAGAATGAGAAAGTATCTGTGTAGACCTGTATAAAGTTGATACTAGCTTGTACTTTGGATTAATTATTAATGATTTAAGATGGTTATTACACCAATTCCTAAAGCATAAAAGTTATAAACAAATTTTGAAATAAACACCACTATAGTTGTAGACCAAGTGGTATTAGATTCGGTAAAGGTTCCCTATAGGTTTCTACTATATTAAATAACAGATAAAGTTATAATTTAGTACGAATCAGTCGGCGATTCCCATGCATCACTTCAGAATTGAATTGCTACCGCTTTATTTTATACAAATTATTTTATATTCTCAAGCTCTTTCGAACAATCTTTACATACAGTTTCATCTTCTTTTGAAATAAATACTTTGCCACATGATGAGCATTTTATAGAGTGATTTTCATACATATGTTTTGACTTGTATAACAAATTATTAAAACTAACGCTACTAAATTGTTCTTAATTTTCGAATTTAATCATTAGATACGTCTGATCCTAGGAGTTAAGTTCATTATGATATAAGTCTTTAATCAATCATAGATATGGCGCACTAGTAAAGGTTGTAACACGAGTTACAGTAATAATAGCATATAATACATTTGGTATATAAAACACTAAGAGAATAAATCATATGATACCCATATAACTAATGAAGTTTTCTATGCTTTTGAGTAGTTTAGCATCACTATTATTATACGAACATCTTGACATACATCTTTTTGATAAGAACGTTTTGTCATTAGAGATCTATTTGAATCTAGATATATTCATCATTCATTTTATAGCATATCGGAAATTGAATCCTACTTGCTGCGTTAACAAAGACTTCAAAATCAGTTATAGTATTTCTTTTCCTTTACTAAAATAAAGGTATTGAATAAAGTGATTTATGAAATTGGTGATGCAATTTCATAAATTGTTTCTAGGATTAGTGGTATTACCACCAGATACTAGCCACTGTTTTGGTTGGAGGTTTATGTGGTGTTAAGACTCAGTTAGATGAATTTTCACCGCTATCACCGCTATCACCGCTATCACCGCTATCACCGCTATCACCGCTATCACCGCTATCACCGCTATCACCGCTATCACCGCTATCACCGCTATCACCGCTATCACCGCTGCCTCCTTGTTGTGCAGCTGCATTATTCCCTGTATTTTCTTGGTTTTGAGTGCTAACGTTATTACATGAATCGGCGACGTTCCCTCCAGAAGCACATTGTGCATTTTGGTTGGAGGTTTGTGATTGGCCGATACCTTGGGTTGCAGAGTTTCCACCATTGCCATTACCACCTAATTGTCCCAGAACGTTACTGCCACTATTTACCTGCTTCTGGAAGCTTTCGTTGTCACACGATACTATTGCGTCTTTGCCGGATACACATTGTGCATTTTGGTTGGAGGTTTGTGATTGGCCGATACCTTGGGTTGCAGAGTTTCCGCTACCGCTACCGCTACCACCTTGTTGACCTACTGCATTGCTTCCACTGTTTGCTTGATTTTGGGTGCTTGTGTTACTGCATGAATTGCTCAATGAACCGCCTGCTACACATTGTGCATTTTGGTTGGAGGTTTGTGATTGGCCGATACCTTGGGTTGCAGAGTTTCCGCTACCGCTACCGCTACCGCCACTTTGAGCAGCTGCGTTGTTTCCACTGTTTGCTTGATTTTGGGTGCTTGTATTGTTACAAGAATCGGCTACGTTCCCTCCAGATACACATTGTGCATTTTGGTTGGAGGTTTGTGATTGGCCGATACCTTGGGTTGCAGAGTTTCCGCTACCGCTACCGCTACCACCTTGTTGACCTACTGCATTGCTTCCACTGTTTGCTTGATTTTGGGTGCTTGTGTTATTGCAAGAGTTTGCAGTGTTACCGCCTGCTACACATTGTGCATTTTGGTTGGAGGTTTGTGATTGGCCGATACCTTGGGTTGCAGAGTTTCCGCTACCGCTACCGCTACCGCCACTTTGAGCAGCTGCGTTGTTTCCAGTGTTGTTCTGTGTTTGTGTATTTTGGTTATTTCCAGAACCAGAAGTGCTACCACCAGATACCACGCCACTGTTTTGGTTGGAGGTTTGGGACTGGCCGATACCTTGGGTTGCAGAGTTTCCGCTACCGCTACCGCTACCACCTTGTTGACCTACTGCATTGCTTCCAGTGTTAGTTTGGTTCTGAGTGTTAGCGTTGTTACAGGAAAAAAGTGTACCGTTTCCAGATACACAAACACCGAGTTGGAGTGAGGATTGTGATTGGGCTATACCTTGATTCGCCGTGTTCGTTGTAGCAAATACATTCATGGTCATTGCTGTTGGACCTATAATTAAAATGAATGATATTGCAACTATAACTAAAGATAAAATATTTAATTTAATAATGCTGCGCATTCAGCACTTATTACCAACATAGGTATATAAAGCCATTTATATTATTATTAACTCAATTACAAATTTGTACGAGCTTTCTTTTGTTATAATTTATACTTCTTTTAAATCGTCTCTTAATATACCAGCACTATACCCAGGATATTTTATACACGGTTGATATGTCCTTTCCAATCATTTGGCCTTGATAGTTGATTTTAATTTGTAGCAATCACGTTAATAGAGTCAGATGTTTTTTTTAATGCAGGTTAGTATTTAGATATAATAAATGAAAATCAAAATTAGCTGCTTTTATTATATGCCCCAAGTTTTGATTCAGAAACTAGTTCTCGTATGCCACGCTTTAAATTAATTATAATAAATGAGCAATTAATTTGAACAACAGTCATGCACCATATAAACAAAGGAAATCTAACATTGTAAGATGATTTCTTAGGAAATAAGGTTCATTGAATTCAAGAATTCTATTTTAATTTAATATAGATTAAAGAAATTCCCGAGGTCATGATTTACCGCAAAGAGAGAAAGAGAGAAATATAGATAAAGTTAAGTCAGATCTATAGTTTACTTTCTGCATGTCATTTACCTTAAGATCTATGGCCAAACTAAATAACGGAATTCAGATTCCGCGTCTTGGATTGGGAGTTTATCAAATACCATCTGGAAAATCAACCATCAAAGCAGTAAAATACGCATTGGAAATTGGTTATAGACATATTGATACGGCGAAGATCTATGGCAATGAATCGGATGTTGGCAAAGCTCTTAAAGATAGTAACATAAAGAGAGACGATATCTTTATCACTACAAAGGTCTGGAATAGTGACCAAGGATACGATTTGACTTTGAAGGCATTTGAAGCTAGTTTAAAACGTCTTGATCTATCCTATGTGGACCTTTATATTATACATTGGCCAGTTCAGGGAAAGATTGTTGAAACCTGGAAGGCTATGGTCCGGCTTCTAAATAATGGAAAAGTGAATGCAATTGGAGTGAGTAACTATTCCATTAATGATCTTAAAGAAACAATTCATAATTCTGATGTTATACCCGCTGTTAATCAAGTAGAATTTCATCCGTTTCTATATCAAAAGGATCTATTAGAATTCTGCAACAGCAATGCGATTCAACTTGAAGCCTATAGTCCATTGACCAGAGGTAAAAGACTAAATCATCATGAGATAGCGAAGATTTCAAGAAAATACAATAAAACTGCTGCACAAATACTTATACGTTGGAGTTTACAGCATGATTTAGTGGTTATTCCAAAATCAAGTCACGAAGAAAGGATTTTAGAAAATAGTAAAGTTTTTGATTTTGATATTGATCAAAAGGATATGAGATTCTTAGATTCCTTAAATGAGAATTTACATACAATTTTTTTGGATTAGATTTGTTTCAGAATTGATCATTCTAAATTTAAATCGATCAAAGTTGATAGTATAATTTGTTCCTAATTATTATTAAAACAATAATTTAAGACTCATGAATAAAATAGAATCATTTCTCAATCCCCAATTAGGTTTAACATTCTTAGTATTCAAACAAGGATTGAAATTTTTTAAATATTTAATGTTTGTAATATTGAGTAGAACTTGAACGCTCTCGATTGTATTACCACAAAACTGATAAAAGAGAATTTAGTAAAGATAATGTCACTTTAGGTATCATAGCTGCGAGTCTTGATTCCACTAGGTATAATGGCCATGGTCTTAATACACAATATTGAAAATTCATATTAGTAAAGTAAAAAAGTAATCTAAAGAGATATCTGAGAATAGTATTAGTGGACAATGGACAAATGAAGCCAATTTTGCTATTATTATAATATTAACAGATCCAAGTTATGAGTTTCATCAGTTGGATGCTGGAAGAGTTATTCAAATATGCAGCTACCTACATGGAATGATGATGTTGATTCCGGATTATATACAGGCATTAGAGAAGATAAAATGAATAATGATTTTAAAATCCTATCAAATCTTTTTTGTTACTTTTACTCCATACAAGCCGTTAACGTAGATTTAATATCTTGCCAATGTTCGGCTATAACCGTTTAGAATTATTTGATTTCATATAGTGAGACTCTTAATATGTATAACAGATAGACGGATCAATAAAACATTTAATAGTAACTAAATGTATATATAAGATGTGATTAATTTAAAATATCCTAATCGTACAATGATGTCCCTTTATTCTCTACACAAGGCTATTGCAGCCAAGACAACTGAAAAATAGGCAAACAATACAAGATTTCTTACATCTCTTTTAAAAAAACTAACATTATTAAATTCTGTATAGGTTAATTAACATATTACCTACCGACTGCATCATCACTTTATACTTTTACTAATGAATAATTTCGAGTTATAAAGTTCGACCAAACTTTGAAATCAAATGAGGATGGAATAACCCGTACTAACTTGATCCAAAAAGAATTGTATGGCATCACATACAGCGTAATACAAATAACAATTTAGAGAAGTAGCATAAAAAAGAAACGAACGGATATGATTGAAGCAAGAAGGTTTTTAAAAGAAATATATCAATATGTAAATAGATTTTTTTAATCGAATTAGATTTTTAATAAAATAATTCATATTTCTAAGAAAAACTTGAATTCCTAGTAAATAGTAAAAAGGCATCAGTAAACTTTTAACCACCGTCATCATCACGATTGGTCTCAAGCCTCATGGTTTCATAGGTTTATTAGGAATTATGCTCAACGTTGGAAAGTAGTTTGCGACCTACATTCCGTCGCCATAATCCTTATCAAACACTATTTATGGCATGAATGTAGCCTTTTCTACTATTTCTAGGCTATAATTATTTTATCATAAAAGTAAATAAAGATTTTACTTTTTTTTATTGCTTTGAATAAAATATTAATTTATTATTAAATCTATAAATATAACATAAAACAGAACAAAATAACACACATCTAGTTAGACCAATTATTGTAGTAATCTTTTTAACAACCACATTTTCTTCAAAATTAGATTAGCATTTACTAAGTCGATCACATAATAAATACAATCTCAAAATTTTATTTAACTAAATTTAAAAAAGTAAATATCGAATTCAGATTAATATTGGTTCTTTATAATTCTTAGCACAGAATGGATGATCTCTTTGAACTCTACATAGGACTATTATTATATTTGTTGCTAATACATTATTTCAGGGCTGTTAACAATTCAAATCCTAAGCAGCATATTGTAGAGTATCTTGTTTGCTAGCTTCTAGAATTAGATATCGCAACTTTTGATCTTTATTCGATAAATTATGTCCCTCGTTGATTATTCAAAAGAGGGACGGTCGATATATAATATAATTTACTCATTATAGTAACACTTTTGATAGCAGAATTAGGCCATTATCAACCTAATAAAGGATGTTAAAGATGTATATTTGGTAAAAATGGGCGAAATTATTGATAAAGTAAAGGATAAAGTTAAAGATGTAAAAGATGCAGTCGTTGACACTACAAAAGGTGTCGCTGACAAGACAAAAGATACCGTAGACTCATCGGCAAGCGATACTAACCAATCCTACTCTGCTTCTGGCTCAGATAGAAAGTACGAAGAAGGAGGACCTGGAACAGACACAAGTAGGAATGATGATCCCTTAACAGAATATAGAGATAAAGAACCAATGACTCCATCTAAAATTAACGAGCACGAACCGACTGCGGTAAAAAGGGATCCTCGTGATCAGAAAATTACTTCAGGAGGTCAAACTGGAACAGAAACACCAGAAGCACAAGAAGAATATCGTAAGAGAGGAATGACAAAGGTGGACTCTGATCATCACTCACATGAAGGTTCGTCATGCTCATGTGGTCATTAATCCACCTTTAGTAAAATAAATTGAATATATAAGATAGAATAAACTGGCAACCAATATTTTTGTAGATGGTTATTTTGTATTATAACCATCTGTCTCTGTTTTTGATATGGATGATTTAAGAGACGGATCTGATCACCAATCTGCAACCGCCGATAAAATAATTTCAAAGCCAATAAAATTTTCTATTTTAACAAAAACAATTAACAGACATTGAATTATTAAATAAAAAAAATAACATAGAGGTATCAAATTCGTTCTTAGTTAATATGCCATAATACAAGTTCAAGTCTTATAGACATATTATGATAATCTAATAGTTTTTATTTTTTATTAAAGTATTGTTAGAATTCATTCGTTATATATATATAATCTATTAATGTTGAATCAAATTGTACAGGGAAGAATAATTCTGTTTCACTCAGTGTGTGTATACAATTTAAAAAAATTCAATGCATATCAAAAAGTTTGGAATAATGTCCTTTCTCTATTTTATAGTGTATTGTGCAATCTATCTTTAAAGTGTACCAAGGGGTACCTTACCAAGTATTGATCTATGGAATCGGCAACGATGAATAAAACATTACTTTCACATTACAATCATTGGGTGTATATGTCCCATGGAAAGATTCTGTCGTACTGTGTTCACCGTTTCATAAAAAGGATTGGAGAAGTTGTCTCTTTTTTTTATCAATTTGTGTTTGTATGTAATATGTTTAAGTCTCTGAATTTATTCAAATTTGAATAAACGATTAAAATCATTGTAATCCATACATTAATTGACTTATCATTTTTACAACATTCTAAATTGTCAGAATAGAGCTTCAAAAATCTAACTGGTAATATTACAATATGATAAGACATTCTTCTAATCTTTATTTTATTGTTATTGTTATTTTTATTGTTATAACCGTTATTGTATTTAGCTTTCAAATCAATAGATTGTTAAAAACTATTAGGTGTATTATTATTAATAGAGTCGTTTGGATACAGTATTAAAAACAACACTAAAGCGTCAAATGCCTTATCTCATTGGAGGTACGATAACTGGTATTATAATGGCATATTATTATGGTTTTTTATTTACCATTGTGGTAAATAGTATTATCTGGTTCATAATCTCGATGATTGTAAATAAATATTATTGGCATTATACGGGATTTAGAGACGAAATGTTTCTTTTCAAAAAGTATGTGCTTGATAGAAACAAAACTAAATCTAGATAATTTGTCCTAAACATTTAACGCGACGAATCGTTGTTGAATTATTTAAGTTTTTGTACACTAGGATTAAGGTGCCAACAAAAAAAGAAAATATTGAGAATCTACAAAAGAAATTAGGCGAAGTTCTAGGTTTAGAACGAGCATCTCAAAAAGCAGTTGATGAATTAATAGCAATGAAATTAATAAAATCTGATTCTAAAAAAGAAGCCAAGGAAATTCAGGGAGAAGCCAGCACTCATGAGGAAAAAATTCAAGAGGTTGTCACTATTTTTTCTGAAGATAAGGATGTTAAATTAGATGTAAGCAAGGTAGAAGAATCAGCAATAGAAACGGAGGAAAAGGCTACTAAAATTATGAAAACCTATCTTGGTGAAAACCCCGACTCATCAGAAGCATTAGAATTTTTGTGTTTAGCAGAAGGAGGGGAGGTATCACATTATGAAGTGTTACAGGCTATTTGTGAGAACTTTGATAATAAGAAGGCTTTAACAATGGTGAAATCTATCCTTAAAGAAGAACAAAAACATCTTTCTCAATGTATTGATATGGCAAAATCAGTAGTTTCACCATAACAAT
>JAPSGR010000114.1 GCA_031177355.1 Candidatus Nitrosocosmicus sp.
TTGATTTTACCGTATCTAGGAAATGAAAATACGGCATTGCAAAAAGAACAATAATAATTTTCAATACCCCTTATCTCCCACGTATTACCAGGAATATACTCTAAATCTAATTGGCGTCCACAGTTATCACAAGAGGGATTTTTGTCAACCCATCTCATAAAATCCTTCTTAAACCAAATCATCAACTCCTTTAAAGAGTTTACAAAAGAAGCGGATAGAGAAATAGAATCGTCTTTAACATTGTGAATATCATCCTCCTCCGTATCAGCCAAATCATTGACGAGATTACTAGTACTGGGGCTGCTCTTGCTGTTGTTATAATTATTGAGATTTACACCTTTGGATATATCTGTTTCAAGTTGTATCTTGATATCTTTTTTTATTTTTTCTGGTACAAGCAGATTAACATATTGAAGAATTTCAGGATCATGGTATTGGCTTGTAACCTGTTTGTACAGAATGAAATGCTGTTTAGTAAAAGGATAACTAAAACTATTAGTGGTGGATAAATTAAACAGGTTAAACAATATATTTTATAAAACAAACCAAGTAAAAAATATTCATCTTTAACGAATAAATCAGAGTAAGATGAGATGTCTAATTAGTCCATGAAGGTTAAGCTAATAATAAATGAAGATTTTGTTGAGTAATTTAAGGAGAATAGGCCTTGGGCTTTTAGTCATTATCAAATTTAATGACTGTTCTGACCCCTCGAGATTAATGACAGATTTGACTACTTTATGACCATATAGGTTAAAGGGTTATGCTGCGGCGTCATTCTGTGAAGTAACCTGAAATGTAAGAATCATCGTACAGATTGATAAATTCTTCTCGGGTATGTTATTATCATTATATCATTACCCAATAAAGTATCACCGAGTTTGGGCGCGTGGAGATGAAGTTCTAGTAGTAAAAGGATTCCAATACATTAACGAAAGAATTCAATTGTTATTTACTACAGAGATAAGAAAGCATTTGTCTACATAAATAAGTAGAATAACTCTTAGACCAAAGAATTACACTTAAATAATTTTTTGGACATTTGATGAATGAAATAGGATCTATGTGTAGTCATTTTAAGATAATTATTATGCTGTGTGTTATTATTTGTGTTATTAGTATTTCAAGTACATCGCCATTACAAAACACGACATTTGGGTACGATAAAGAAAAGCTGATTGACAAGGGTTATGTTTACAATAAGAACTTAGACATTCAGATGTCGGAACTAAACTACAGAGAATATGGATATACGTTAGTATCTTTACCATCAGTTTTAGATAATCAGGAATTACTGAATACAAATACTACTACGCTCACAGACTCAGATAACCAAAATATTACATTAAGAGAATACCCTGTTCCTGAAGGCTCAAGACCTCATGACGTAGCTCCGGCTACATCTATGCTTTATGTTACCGACAATATTACAAGGAATTTATTAAAAGACATTGTGTGGTATACGGCACAGGCTTCTGGTGAACTTGGAAAGTTAAATACTACAACTGGAGAGACTTCACATATCTTCCTTGGAGAAGGTTCAGCTCCTCATGGTGTTATAGCAGGTCCTGACGGGGCAGCATGGGTTACTGATGGAGGATTAAATGCAATTGTACGAGTAGATCCTTTCACAGGAAATGTCACTATTTATTCATTACCTCAAGGTGTTGGATATGCAAATCTTAATACTGCTACATTCGACAATAATGGAACTTTGTGGTTTACGGGACAGAGTGGAATATATGGAAAACTGTCTCCATCTACAGGAGCTATGGAAATATTTGATGCACCTAAAGGACCAGGTCCTTATGGTATCACCACTACGCCAAATGGATCAATATACTATGCATCCCTAGCAGGTAATTATGTAGGACTCATAGATACAGAAAGTGGACAAGTAACCGTTTTAGAACCTCCTACACCAGATCAAGGGTCAAGAAGGGTTTGGTCCGATTCTGATGGAAATATTTGGGTGTCCGAATGGAATGCAGGGCAGCTTGGAATGTATGATTCTATAGGGGGCCTTTGGAAGGAATGGAAATTGCCTGGAGATAACCCAAAGCCATATGCAGTATATGTAGATACCAATGATAAGGTATGGATAAGTGATTTTGGTTCCAATTCTATGTATAGATTCGACCCGTTGGATGAATCCTTTGATAGATTTGATATTCCTAGTCCAGGATCGAATATAAGACAGATTCTTGGAATTG
>JAPSGR010000053.1 GCA_031177355.1 Candidatus Nitrosocosmicus sp.
ATCCCGACTGGGTCCACGTCGTCATATTGCCAGAATCTGAAGCTGGTTCATAATCTGCTAATCCTAACTTGCGCATCAGTTTGACATGTGGAGGTTGTTCCTCCACCACTCTCTTCTTGAGAATTTCGTAGTTAAGTAGATGCTGTAAATTATTCTCTGACTTGCCGAATTTATATTCATTATATTTGGTCAAGTTACCATGAGGATCAAGTATGAACCAATTTGACTTTAAATTTTTTTCAGACTTTAACGCTTGTGAACCCCCTGCTTCATCTTCATCCCCTTCTGTCTCTTTAATAGGGTGACAAGGGTCCAAAGTCAAATTGTTTGCATCAATCTGCTTCACTTGCGGAGTGTTTTTACTGTAAAAAGATTTTGAATTTTCAGCCATTGGATGTCCTTTAACCCTAAATTCCAGTGTCTTGGTCCATCCGAAAGGTGCTCTAACAATTGTAATGCCTAATGGATCGAAAGTTTGTCGCATTGATTTTTCTATTTTTATCAACAATTCAAAAGCTTTTTTTGGACTTGCTAGGTTTGAACTAAGGTGAGCGTATGGATAAAGGAGAACCGATTTGCCCTTGATATTATTAAGATAATCCTTTGCTTCGTTTATAAATTCTAATATTATGGAATCGTCGTCCTCTTTTTCTATCGAAAGCAATATAACAACAGTATCATATACCCTCTGTTTATCACTTGACATTAAAGCTTCAGCGTCAGATATTTCTTTATTGATAGGCGTGTATTCAAGATAGTCTACATGCAGCTGCAGGATTCGCATATTTAATAACTAAAATGTCTAGTTTGATATAATCCATACACCTCCATATGTGAGAAATGAAATTTTTTATTATTCTGTTTGTTGGTATACTGATATGGGAATTAACGATTTTTGCTTTGCATGCTCGTTTGATGAATCGCAAGAGTATTGTACGTATGATAACCCTACCGCAGATATCGATAATCAATTAAACTTTTCTTTGATGTTTATTATGTCTCGGATTTCTGAAGTCCTTAGAGTCTCAAGTTTTTCCAATATCGAGGATTTAATAGAAAGGGTTATCTCTCACGAAACAATCCATGTCATAATCCTTAAACTTGAAGGCCGAGATATTTCAGATAAGTTAGATGATATAGAATTCCCTTTTACTTTGGGGGCAGGGAGAACTCATATAATAAGAATGAATTATTTGGGATATGCCGACGATAATACAGGCCTTGTAACTGCTAATCTGTAAAGTCAGTAATTTTATAATCTGTGAACTGTCTGATCGTTTTTAAGATCTCTTTTTTCACACTAATTGATTGATCGATTGTAGATAATTCTTGAATGAATCTCAGTTCTTCCTCTTGCAATGTTTGTTCATTCAAGAATATTTGGTTATAGATCAATTTTTGATTAATAGTTTGTAAAGATTTTAGGTTTCGGTATAATCTCGTAATATTGATGTTCGTATTTGATTTTTCCACTGTCTTGATTAAATTCATTTTATTTATGTTTAATAGACTATCGGAAAAAACTCGTCTGAACTTGTTAATCAGAACAAATTCGCCAACTTTCTCATCAAATCCAATTATGGTAGCTGGAAGAATTTTTTTTAATCCATTTTTTCTCATGTTATGGCAATGCTTGCTGTCTAAAATTAAAAAAGACCTACCAAAGGAAAGTATAGCATCTATCACTTGGTTACCTAGCCTATCATCGAGTTTGTCCTGATTTGATTTAATTTCAATAGGGTAAATTGTCATATTCTGGATTCTTACTTTGTATTTCCGGGATATGGTTTTAAACAACAAGGCCCTTGTGAAAATGTTCTTAAGATCATCATCTATTTCGACAGAACTCTTTTTGATTTCTCTCGGTTTGTACTTGCTTGTTTTTATAACTGCTAAAATAAAATCAAACTTCCTGTTCAATGCCTCGTTTTTGATTTCTATATACTGTTGATAATTATTTGTGTCATCTCCAAAAAAATTGTTACGTGGATTAAATTCGAGGTACTCGAGGAACTTTATTTTTAATTGCGTTTCATTCATTGTTTTAATGAAATATAATTACAATGGTTCACCTATGTACGGCAGGCATTTTTTAATTGTTGAATAAATGTGCTCAAATTTGATAACATAGCGTCCTTGTTATCCTTGTAAAGACTAATGAGTTTAATCAATGAACTCCCAACTATAATGCCATCTGCTCCTGCTTTGATCATCTTTTTCCCATCAGAAGGGGTACTAATGCCAAAGCCGACAGCTAGAGGTATCTTATGTTTTCTTGTTACCTGCTTTGCTCTTTTAATAGAATCAAATGTATATCTTTCAAATCGATTTCTAGCTCCTGTGATACCATATACCGAAACCATGTACACAAAACCGGTGGAAATGGATGAAATCTTTTCTAGTCTTTTAACGTTTGTATTTGGAGATGTGAGAAAAATTGTTGCTAAATCGAGATCCCTGGTAACTTCTAAGAAATCATCAGCTTCTTCATAATTCAGATCAGGAATGATAAATCCGTCGACTTTTGAATCCTTTGCTTGTCTTAAGAATTTATTTAGCCCGTTTGAATACAAAATATTTGAATATGTCATGATTACTATCGGAATTTTATCATAACTATTTTTGATTGAGTTTACTAACTCAAGGCAATCGAGAGGTTTGATTCCGTTCTGCAAAGTATCTGAAAACGCTTGCTGTATAACTGGTCCATCTGCCATTGGATCAGAGAAAGGGATCCCTATTTCTATAATGTCTGCTCCTGCTTTAATTGCTGTTTCTATAATCTGTTTGGATGTTTCCATATCTGGATAGCCTCCAACTAAATAAATTATTAAAGCCTTCTCATTGTCCTTTTCTAAACTTGAGAACCTTGTTACTATATTATTTTTCATCTTACTCCGCCCACGGTCGTATTATATCGTTTTCTTACGAATAATGTTACTCAAGAGAATTATTTCCTAAATGGTCTTGTACTATCTGCAAGTCTTTGTCACCCCTTCCAGAAACAGTAATGACTACCGATTCATCCTTTCTAAAATCTTTAGCCGTTTTCATCATAAAAGCTATTGCATGTGAAGACTCTAATGCAGGGATGATACCTTCCGTTCGAGATAGCTCAAGGAAAGCATTAACTGCTTCCTTATCAGTTATTTTTGGATATCTTACTCTTTGGATGTCTTTGAGGTGCGCATGTTCTGGTCCAATTCCAGGGTAATCCAATCCTGCAGAAATGCTATGGGCCTCCTTAATCTGTCCGTAACTATCCTGCAAGAAATAACTTTTCATACCGTGAAATATTCCAACTCTTCCCTTTGACAGTGTAGATGCATGATAGTCAGTGTTGGTCCCTTTACCACCTGCTTCAATTCCATAGAGTTTTACCTTTTCGTTATTCAAAAATGGATAAAAGGAACCAATCGCGTTACTACCACCTCCAACACATGCTATGACCGCATCCGGCAAACCCCCTGTCCTTTGTGTTATCTGATGTTTTACCTCTCTTCCTATAACACTTTGAAAGTCTCGAACAATAGTAGGAAAAGGATGTGGTCCCATAACGGAACCTATTAGATAGTGTGTATCAGCTACATTCGAAATCCAGTCTCTTAATGCTTCGTTTATAGCATCTTTCAATGTCTTTGAGCCA
Organism: Candidatus Nitrosocosmicus sp.; assembly: GCA_031177355.1. GTDB lineage: Archaea > Thermoproteota > Nitrososphaeria > Nitrososphaerales > Nitrososphaeraceae > Nitrosocosmicus. The sequence goes on from JAPSGR010000053.1 coordinate 3,647, forward strand.
GATATGACCGGATTAACTTTTGAATTCATCAATTGCATTCTGAATACATTTGATTGCTGTCTCTCAACATCTTTAGCACCCATGTAGATTACGGATTCTAATCCAAAAACTGCACATGCAATAGAGGTTGCTACGCCATGCTGCCCTGCCCCAGTCTCTGCGATAATTCGTTTTTTTCCCATTTTAACGGCTAATAGAGCCTGTCCTAAAGTGTTATTGATCTTGTGAGCACCACTGTGAAGAAGATCTTCTCTTTTCAAAAAAATCTTCGGACCGTTAAGTTTCTTGGTTAAATTTTTGGCAAAATAGAGCGGAGTTGGTCTGCCTGCAAACGTTCCTAATAACTTGGAAAGTTCACTCTGAAATTCCTTATTTTTTTTTAATTTTTGATACTCTCTATCCAACTCTTCCAACGCAGGAATTAAAGTTTCGGGCACGTATCGCCCACCATAAGTTCCAAACTTGCCTGGTATTAAATTGACTTTCAAATTAATAGAAGAGAAATTATGAGTTTGCTACTTAATATCCTATCGATTCACTCCATTTTAGACAATTCTTTGATCCTTTCTTCCATTGATCCAGGATCAGTCATCAAAGATGATCCAATTAAGAAGGCGTCCGCTCCTGCTTCTACCAGTCGTCTGATATCCGAATATTGGTTTATCCCACTTTCAGAGATTATTAGATTACCAGATTTTGATGTATTTGAAAGAATATCTATAGTGGTGTTCAAAGAAACTTCCAATGTGTCTAAATTCCGATTATTAATTCCAATTATATGAACTTGATTAGGCTTGCCTTGATGCAACTTTACAGCATAGTCGAATTCTTCCATATCATGGGTTTCAAGTATTATTTCAAGTCCAATTTTGCATGCATACTCTAACAGAGTTTCCAGATCTTTTTCGGCCAGATCCTTATCAAATATAGACTTGATAAATAATATGCAATCAGCTCCAGATGCTTTTGCTGCCTTGATCTGAACGTCACTTACTATGATATCTTTCATCAATATTGGTAAAGTCGTAGATCTCCTAGCTCTTCTAACATTTGAAACCGACCCATGAAATAGATAAGGTTGAGATAATACTGATATTCCTGATGCCCCCGCATATTGCATCATTGAGGCGATCTTCTCAACTTTAAATTTTTCGGAGTCAACTATAACTCCTTTTGATGGAGATGCGTATTTAATTTCAGTAATTAAAGGAATATTCTTTGCAGACAGTATTTGATTTTTTAAACTAATTGTTTTGTGAGCATAATAATTACGTTCGTTGTTCTTAATACTCTCATCATACAAGCCCTCATCAATCGCTTTGAATGAATTCTTAGCCAAAGTTCTCAATATTGATTTGCTTTGTGTAAATCTTAACTTATCCATAATTATATCAGGATTATTTTTTAGCTCATGTGTTTGTAAAGAGGATTAACTGTAAAAATTTATGTACCTATCTCTTATCTTTGTTTCCTTTTGATTTTTCATTACTCCAATAAGGATATCCATACACGTATTTTCTGTAATCTGACCAATAGCAACCTGAGCAGACAGATTTTTTAGGTCAAAATTATGATCAATGAAGTTTTTCATTCCTACTAGAGATTCGGATTTTTCTATCATTCTTTTAATTCTTAAATTATGATAATTAATATGAATTTCGACAGCTTCGTCATATTCAACCCCATATATATCAGATATTTTGAGGTTTAGGTCTTTTTCCTTCTCTTTTACTATATTTTCATGGAGGGAATCCAAAGCATTCTTTCCTTTAGAAACTATTTTGTTTTCTATAGGATCTGATTTACTTCCATTGCCATCAAAATTGTCTCTATTTTCGAATGAATTCATCCTAATATACTAATTATAGGTGAATAGTGTAATAAAACTTTACTTCCTAAGAATCTTAAATAGCACCATTTTAGCTAAAGCGCATAACACTTAATTATGAAAGACTTTGATTAGATTTTTCATAGCAATTATGGCCAATTCTCCAAAATTTATATTTATAACCGGAGGTGTCATGTCAGGGCTCGGCAAGGGTGTAGTAGCATCATCTATTGCTAAACTCCTACAGCTCTGTCAACTTAAAGTATCTTGTGTAAAGATTGATCCCTACTTAAACTATGATGCGGGGACCATGAATCCTCTTACTCACGGAGAGGTGTTTGTTACCGATGATGGCGGAGAATGTGATATGGACATCGGAAATTATGAGCGTTTTTTGAATACAAGCTTGAAGTCAACTCATAATCTTACAGCAGGCCGAATATTTTCTAATGTAATAAGGTTAGAACGTCAAGGGAAGTATCTGGGACAATGTGTACAGATTATACCACATATTACTGATGAAATTAAGCAGGAATTAAGAAAAATATCTAGAGAAGAAGATTTGGATGTATTAGTGGTGGAATGTGGAGGAACCGTCGGTGATATCGAAAGTCTTCCATTTTTGGAAGCACTTAGGCAAATGGAATTAGAGGACGGACATACAAACACTTTTTTTGTTCATGTAACATTGGCACCTGTATTAGATGCGGTCGGAGAACAAAAGACCAAGCCTACACAGCATAGTGTTCAGGAGTTAAGACGAATCGGTATACAACCGGATTTATTAGCAGTGCGATGCAAAACTCCTTTAACTCGAGAAACAATTAGAAAGATTTCGCTTTTTGCAAGTATCCCAACAGATTGCGTTATGTCGAGCCACGACGTTCCTTCCATTTACTCAGTACCAGATATTCTTTATAGACAAGGCATCATAGAGGTAATTTTAAAGAATCTTAATCTAAAGGTCAATCCCAATATTTCTAAATGGAACAGAATAGCAAAGACTTACTTAGAAACTAATGGAATTTTGAAAATTGCTATTGTCGGAAAATATGTTGATCTAAAAGACAGTTACGTTAGTGTTTCTCAAGCGTTACTTCATGCTGGTGCCAAACATGGAAAGGAAATTATCATAGACTGGATTGACTCTGAAAAACTCGAGAAAAATTCTAAATATAATACTGATGAGTCTGAGTTCTCCAATTTAACAAAAAAATTGGAGCAATTCGCTGGTATACTTGTTCCGGGTGGATTTGGAAGCAGGGGTAGCCAAGGAATTATCAATGCCTGTAATTATGCTAGAGTTAATAATATCCCGTTTTTAGGAATTTGCTTTGGCTTCCAACTCGCTATAGTTGAATTTGCTCGCAATGTTTGTGGCCTAACATCAGCTAATTCAACCGAAATTGCTCCAGACACTGATCATCCAGTTGTTTACTATATGCCGGAACAAAAACACGTAAAAACTATGGGAGGAACCATGAGATTAGGATTACATGATATAAATATCAAAAACGACTCTGGCGCAATGGCGATTTATAAAAAAAAAATAATACAAAAGAGGCATAGACATCGATATGAATTCAATCAGGATTATATGAAATTGATAGAAGAGAATGGAATGAAATTTACAGGTTCTTCAGATAGTGGAAAAAGGATCGAAATTTTAGAATTACCCGATCATCCATTTTATTTTGGTATACAATATCATGGTGAGTTCCATAGCCGGCCTGGTTTACCAGAGCCAGCGTTTGAAGGTTTCGTCGAAGCTTCGATAAAAAATATGTGAACAACGGGGTTCGTAAGCACAATCAAACTTTCAACTCATATATCTTCTGCCTAGCATCCCTTAAGGAAATTTTTTTCTTTACATATCCTCTGTTAAGAAGATGTGATAATGAGAGTCGAATTGTCCTTTCGGGTAACATAGTTTTGTTAATTAAATCCTTTTGTGTCATTGCTCCTTCATATTCTAAAGTTTTGAGGATTAATTTTGCACTTGGCGGCATTTTAAGCAGATCTTCTGCATATTTTACCTTTTTCTCTATAATACGCGTTGCGGAATAATTGTTATTGAGTGTAACTAACCTTGCTGGAAACTCATGTTTGTTGCATTGGAGCTTGTCTGTTATTTTGACCCTTGAGGTTCCATCCAAAATGACTTCACAATGATGACTAGATGTTATATCTACGATCTCTACTAAACAGTCATCTGATACGATAAGGGGTCGACGAGTATTATCAAGAGAATTAACTGAAACAACTACAAATACATGGGAATTCTGTAAAACTATTGGCCCACCTGCTGACATAGCATATGCCGTAGAACCTATTGGGGTAGCAATTATGACACCATCGCTGTTGTCATGCCATATATCTTTATTATTAATCCTTAGAAAATGTTCCATTAAAATTGCACTTTTGTTAGAAAAAATAGCTACATCATTCAAGACCGGTTCGGTTTCCTTACCGTCGACCTTAACAGCTAATCTTTCTTCTTCTCGTATTTCGTAATTGCCAGATTTCAGAGAATCTTTGATTAGGTCAATACCTTTCACGTCAATTTGTGCCAGAAATCCAGTCGAATTGGATTCATAAAGACCTAAAACCGGTGCAGATTGAACAGAAGTTTTGTGAAAATAGTTTAGGATTCCTCTGTCACCACCAGGAACCATTACCATATCAACGTCTTTGGCTAATTCCTGATTAGCAGAGTTCATTATCTGAGTTTGAATATGAGAATTTTCTAAGGTTTTCACAACTTGATTTAACATTGTTGAATCCTTTCCTGTAAATCCTGACAAAGCAATTCGCATTATAGTGAATCTTTGTTAAATTGATGTAATTTAATAAAGTTTGGATTCCACTGACGGTAAAAAAATTAGTCAACAACTTTGAATTTAACAGTATTATAAAGATAAGTTGAATTTCTTTCAATCAATTTCATGCTTATAGGAATTTTTCCAATTCCTCGCATTTTCGACTGGAGCGCTGTTATTACTGAACCAGCTCCAAAGCAGATTGCCCATAATGGATCATTTTCCTTTAAGTATGCGCATGAAAAGCCGGTTGCCAGAATATCTCCTAGTCCTGTATTATCAGGACTTTCTACCTTTTTGATTACTATGGAATAAACGATATTTTTGTGAAAAAAAATGATATTATTTTCTGATGTGGAAATTATGAAATCCAGTTTATACTTATTTTTAAGAATTTTCATGCCTTCGATTGAAGCAACACCACCTGTTAAAGCAGTCAATTCTTCTTCATCGGCCTTAATCGCTGTTACTCCGTTTAGATCTATTTCCAAATAAGTTTTATTGGTAACTGCGCCATTTTGATTGACAGTTCGCAAAAAGCCTTGGGGATCTACCATTATGAACCTATTTTTTTCCCTTTTGACGATCTGAGATAGGGTATCTGGGGAGATCTCATCAAATACAGGACTAATTACAAATCCGTCACTGTCATGAATATCCCTTGCTTCAATTGGAGAACACCTCGATAAGAGGAAAAGATCTCTACCTCCAGCCTTCTTAGCGATCAACCGGAATCGGGTTGTTGGGTTATTGGCGTCGATTTGATGCTCTTCAAGGTTAATATTACAGCTTATTAATTCCTCCGATTTTTTTTTGACGATATCCAATCCTATTTTGGTTGCTGGTACTGACTTCAAGTTGAAGGTTTTAGTTAACAATGAACCATAGCAAATAGGACCACCAAGACTTTCTGTATTCTTTCCATCCAAATGAATAATTTCATCCAATACTACATGGGAAGCTATACAGAGTTTCATTTTTTTACTTTAGTTTTCTAAAATTTTTAAGGAACATAATAAGGTTATCATAAGATTTAAAGGATAGGAATAGTTTCAAAAATAATGGATGCCTAAGAAAAGAACCAGTAGGGGTAGAACCAAAGGTGGAAAAGGTAGTTCAGGGACTGTACACTGCAGTCAATGTGGTGCAATGGTACCTCGCGATAAGGCCAAGAAAATTACAGGAAGGATAACTCTAGTTGAACCCCAATTAGCAAAAGAATTGAAATCACAAGGTGCATATATCGCCCCTTCGACAGATGTAAAGTTTTATTGTGTATCTTGCGCCGTACACAGAGGAATAGTCAAAGTAAGATCGGAGAACGATAGACGAAATTCAGGAAAATTAGGGTAAACAATTTTTCTTATTAATCAGATTTTTATATTTTCTATCTGTTTACATCAATGATTAAGTTGGTATATGCTAATGTATTTCTGTAACTAAAAAAAAATAATTCGATTTACTTCTTTTCAGTTTCAGTATCTACTGTAGATGACGATCCGGCAGACTCATTGGGTTTGTTTGAGTTTGTAGATGCTGTGTTTGAGTTTGTAGATGCTGTGTTTGAGTTTGTAGATGCTGTGTTTGAGTTTGTAGATGCTGTGTTTGAGTTTGTAGATGCTGTGTTTGAGTTTGTAGATGCTGTGTTTGAGTTTTTAGCTAGGAATTTTTTATATCTTTCCTCCTCCTCTTCTTCTTGACCAAAGATAATTTGTGCAACATTCCTACCGGTTTCGTTAGGATCGGTTTTGTCTAAATATTGGGCTTTGTTAGGAGATGGTTTTGGAGTGTCTGGTTTTGGAGTGTCTGGTTTTGGAGTGTCTGGTTTTGGAGTGTCTGGTTTTGGAGTGTCTGGTTTTGGAGTTGATGATGTAGTAGATTTACTAGGTTCTTGAGTTCTCGTGGTAGTGGGTTTATCCAAATAGTCATTTACATTTTTTGTAATTTTTGAAAGTGATGTTGGAGGCTCGTTTAATCTGGATGTCATTGTTCCTGAACTATCCAAGTCGTGTGTTCTTTGGAACATGTCTCTAAAGGTCTGAACTGAGAACAGCGGCGTGCCAAGTTTAGTAGACACGACCTTTAGTCGCTCTAGAACTGTTATAGCAGAAAGTATTGAGATAATCCATAACGCCACAGACATGTTGTCTTGAAAAGGAATAAAGCCGAGTATAGCAATAATTAAAATCCTTTCCGCCCTTTCAGCAATACCCTTACCTTTAAGGTCTACACCCAATCCTTCGCCTTTTGCTCTCGTATAACTTACCAGTAGTGAAAGTGATAAAGCAACCAAAACCAGTACGGGATTTGTAAAGTTACCAATCAGAATACCTACAAACACGATTGTCTCGGATACCTTGTCGATTACTGAATCAAGATAATCCCCGAGGGGTGAAGATTTTTTCGTTACTCTAGCAACTGCTCCATCAACCGCATCAAAGAATCCTGCAATAATCAAAAATAGAGCACCAAGAAACGTAGCGGCATACCAATCCACTCCTATTGCTGGGGAATGTAAAGAAAACATAATAGCTGAAATGATCGAAAGAATCAGGCCTATCCATGTCCAAAAACTCGGTCCGAACCCCAAGCTGGCAAATCCTCTTCCTACCTTGTCAAATATAGGATCAAATTTATTTCTTAAATTGTTAAGCACGTAATAATTTGACCCGTTTCGTAATATATAACCTTTTACTATACAAAAGTGAGCAATAAAGGCTATATTCTAGATGTTCGAGAATATAAATAACATAATATTATAAGGAAATTTACTTATTGGCAATTGTTTCTTAAGTCTTTAATAATTTATGGTTTGACTATGACTATATTTGTCAAACGAAATCAATGTAAAAAATTTATTGTTTAAGCCAAACAAGGTGGTTATTATCGGTCTTGGTCAACTTGGTCTTCCAGTTGCAAAATATGTTAAAGAGCATGGTTTTGATGCTTATGGTTATGATATCAATCAAAAAGCCATGCA
>JAPSGR010000089.1 GCA_031177355.1 Candidatus Nitrosocosmicus sp.
ATGATATAATTGCGAGAATTATGTAAGTGGTAATTCAAATAATAAAAATAATACAAGTAATAATAATAATAAGCAAAACTAAATTCGCTTATTATTATTTTTATTTTAATTCACTACTATCTAACTTAGGAATAATTCTGATATTTTTTAAAGAATTTTATATCCTTTACGGATAGTAAAAAAAATGGTATTTGATTATAAAGAAAAATGTGATAATTGCAAAAAAGATCATCCACAAATTTCTGTTATAGTAAAAAAAGATAGAGGTGATGGAATTGGACCTATAGAATTTTGGTGTTTAAAGTGTTTAGATACAGAAATAAGTAAACAACAAATCCTAGATAGATAATCAATATAATAAAAAATTATTATATTATAATCAGTTAAGTTAAAACATTTTTTGCATTATTATTTATATTAATATATTAGTTAGTTTAATTGTATTAAATTTTTTATTATCTCTGTAATTTCTCAGTTTTTTAGGTAATCAACTTATGTCAAATGCTTTTGAATAATGAAAGTTCAGATAATATTCACAAAGCGATCATAAAAAATTGTATGATAACTTATAAAGTATGTATTATTATGGTCCGCCAGTGCCCAAATCGACTTCTCCCTCACCATTAGGATCAGTTTGGCCTTCGGTCATTCCACCTGTCTCATTTCCTAAATCTTCGTTCATTCCATCACCTACAGTTATTCCTTCGTCACCGGGCATTTCACTTGTGTTTGCGCTCATCCCACCACCCCCAGTCATTCCTTCGCCACCTGGCATTCCACCTGTGTCGCCACCTTCTCCTTGTGCTAATACACTAACAAACGATGTTGTTACTCCTGCAAATAATACAAATGTAAGAATGGATGCGATTACCATTGAATTTAATTTTGAATCCATAAGTTTTTGTTTGTCATGGTAGTTAATAAAGAATAGCAGTTGTGAGGTCAACAATGGCAAGAATTTAGATCCAATAATTATAACATTATTATTGGTTCCATTCAGATAATATCAATATTCTCTTACTTTTAATACAAAAACTTAATTATTGTTTTTCTTGTTGGTCACTTATTCAGAAGAAGAAGCAAAAAACTTTAATTTTTTGAGCCCCCATATCAACCACATATATATTATCTTGAAAATCCACTTCAGTAGAAATCGGTTCTATGAATTGATAATCTCCTCTACCTTCACTTCCCCACATTGTTATGAAATTACCATTATTGTCAAATTTTTGGATACGATGGTTATTAGTATCAGCAACATATATGTTATCTTCTGAATCTATTCCTACTCCTTCTGGCTCTTTGAATTGACCAGCACCATTTCCTGATGTTCCCCATTTCGCTAGAAACTCACCATTGTTTTGGAACTTTTGAATACGATCATTTCCATAGTCTACAACATACACATTGTCCACTAAGTCGTAGCAACTGCCAGAGGACAGAAATTGACCATCTCCATTACCATAAATTGACCATCACCAAAGCCATACGAACCCCAAGCAGTGATAATACAAGTCTGTTTTCTAATTTTGCTCAGAACCTAATTTGCGTTTCGCAATTTGACAAAGACTAGCACGGCAGCTACTGTGGAGACTACAGTGCTAATGATTACTGTAAACTGCAGCCCCTGTATAAAGGAACCAAGGGCGCTGTCAAGAAGCATGGAGCCTAAGCTGCCGGGAAGCTGTCCTATTAGGCTTACGGCGCCACTTAGACTTTCGAGTGCAGCCTCATGAGCCTCAAGAGGGATATCGGCGGGGATAGTCCTGGCCAATTCTGTGCGGTATATGAAGGTGCCTATGCTGCCCAAGATTGCTATGCCAAGAGCTCCTCCAAGTTCGGCGGTCGTTTCCGAAATTGCCGATGCAGCTCCGGCACGTTCGGGTGGTGTGGACCCTACAACAAGGTCAGTTGTCAATGTGAACACAGGAGCAAGCCCTAAAGATGAGATGACTAATCCTGTAGATAGAAAAAGGAATGACGTCGATGCATCAATCTGGATAAGCAGTCCGAATCCAACTGCCGCAACTGACAGACCGCCCGCAATGATTGATATTGGAGAGATCCGGCGCACAATTCTTGGAGTCAAAGTCGATCCAACCACAAATGCGAGAGCCCATGGAAGCATCCACATACCAGCTTCAAGTGGCGACAAGCCTAGAACAAGCTGTAGGTACTGCGAGAGAAACAAAAATACCCCGAAAGTGACAAAAACTCCGAGTAACAAGGTGACTAGTGAGGTATTAAATGTAGACAGACGAAACAGTCGAAGGTCGATCAGGGGGTATTCTACTTTCCTCTGTCTCTGCAAGAAAAATATGGCAAATGCCGCTCCAATTCCAACAAACATAATCGATTGTAAGTGCCACCCATCCTGGGCTATAAGCTTGATCCCATAAATTACAAACAAAATAGTTGCAAGGGAGAGCGCTGCACTGATAATATCAAGTCTGCCTGACTTGGGATCTTTGAATTCAGGGAGGAGTTTTGGTCCCAATATCAAGAGTGCTCCAATCACAGGGACAGCTAACAAAAAGACAGAGCCCCACCAGAAGTATTGAATAAGTATCCCCTCCCTACGAGAGGACCGATCACTGCTCCTGCTGAGAAACTTGATATCCACACACCTATAGCAGCCGTACGCTGGTTTGAGTCATGGAACATGTTACGAATGAGAGATAGAGTGGAAGGTGCTATTGTTGCTCCGGAGACTCCAAGAAGAGCCCTAGAAACTATGAGCATCTCAGCGCTTGTCTAAAAAGCAGCTAGCACCGACGTAAGGGCAAAAGTAATGGCACCTATTAAGAGCAGGAGGCGCCGACCAATCCTGTCACCTAGATTTCCTAGTGTGATCAGCGATCCCGCTACAAAGAAACCGTAAATGTCTATTATCCAGAGTAATTGGACGCTAGTAGGTTGAAGGTCGGCACTAATATGGGGAACTTCTAGATGCAACACTGTCAGGTCCATTGAATATAGTATACACGCAAGGGCTAGGACAGCAAGTCCCATCCACTCATATATGCCGGCTCTTAGAGGGACGGCTGTATGCATAAAAGATCTCCTCATCTTGTACTAATATTTATTATACACTACATGTGAGGTATTTCTGGCCTCTTATTTGCCTGTTTAGTATTAGAAAAAAATTTGCAATCTCCATGATAGATTAATAGTATTAGTATTATTAGAACTAGTACTGATTATATCATGTACTATCGATCAAATTATTCAAGTCGCTAGGAATAGGCATTACGGCAGGAATACCAAATTCTTTTCTAAATTCTTTGTTTAATTCCCCGATATTTTTTATGTTTGCATGTTGGGATTTGAATTCTTTATAGGCCCTAAGAAATTCTTTTAGACTACCAAGTCTATCAACACTGGATTTTAGAAAAACAAGTTCATCTTTAGTATATCTACGACCATCATCATTTTTTACCTCGTTAATTTCTAATTTATCAGTATTACTGTCATAATCAATTATAAGCCCATATCTGAAACAAGCAAAAACATGAAATTTTTTGTCATTTTTTAGAATATGCATGTATCTAGGTCTGTCTTGGCCAGTCCATTCAATTCCATCCTTTTTTTTAACATATTCTATTACGTAATTTATTGTCATATCAAAATAATAATCTCTATCTCTTCTAGTCATTTTTTGTTATTCCCATTTTATAATATATCTTTATATTAATTGTAAACTCATTTCTCTTCTTATTGTTTTGTTCAAAACTTGTTGGTGAAGAAGGATTGCAATATCTTGTTAGATGTGAAGTTAGTCGATATTTAATATTTTGATGAAAACGCATTAGTTCGCTTTGACTTTTGCTTTTGCTGTTTCTTCATTGAAAGGAGGCATGATGTCAATTGGTTGGTTTCATACTTATTCTATATGAATTATATTAAATTTATAAATTAATCTTTATAATTGAATACAATTAACTCGGTTTAGTTGATAGGTTAAACAGAAATTCGATAATCATTTTGTTTATACCTAACTTTTTTATATGCAACGTGCCTGTCCAAATGAGCCAGCCCCATCTTTTAGTTATTAAATTGTTATTATAAATACTGAATTTATCTTCTAGGTATTTCTTTAAATTTTATAAATTATTATTACCAATAATAATGAAAGAAATGGCAACTTTAATTTACGATGGAACATGTAAAAAATTGTGGTTATGATCTATCTGTTTGGATAGAAGTAAGGAGAAATATTGATGGAATACCGAATCCTGAAATCTGACGACTCTATTGCAAAAAAAGATCGCTTTGATATTACAGGTGACCCTACATAGTTAATTACAGCAGATAAAAATGAGAATAAAGTTGTAACATTTGTATGTGAAAATACAGGTTGGAGAAAAATTAGCTGATTAATTAGTAAACGAATTATAAATAAGTCATAATCCAAGTAATTGAAGTAGACTTAGAAGGCTATGGCATTGTATGCATCAACATATTTGTCTATTTCTGCTAGTCTTTCTTAAGATTGAATAACTAGATAAGATTATAAAAAAAACTTTCAGAATTATCATATGATATTGGGTGATCATTTAATTTATCATAGCCTGAACTGGAGATCCAGGAAGAAGTCCAGGCTATGACTTTTTATGACTTAAGATTTTCTTGCCAAATGGTTCTAATTAAGATTACAATATAGTTGATACAAATTGTATTTATTAATTCTTCAAATTCTCATTCTATGTAGTGAATATGTTATTATTTTAATAATTATATAACTGTCATAGCCTGAACCTGTAGGATAAATGGAGTTATTGATTAGTAAATAGATCCAGACTATGACAACTAGGACTTGTTTGGTGAATTAGTTTGTTTTTGTCTATATACCTATGGCTTAAAGGAGTATATTGTTAGAAACTTTTTACAAAGAGATTTATTAATTATTCGCTCTTTCTCATTTTATGTTTTAAAGTTGATAGTTTTAATTTTACTTATTTATTTATTATTTTTGAAATTGTTAATTAATGCTAGTTTGTATTTCTTTTTATTTCTTAATCTACATCCAAAACACGGGCAAAACAACCATTGTCAATAAATGAAAACCTGGCAAGCCTGACAACGTATGTGTTATATCAGAACTAG
>JAPSGR010000028.1 GCA_031177355.1 Candidatus Nitrosocosmicus sp.
CTATTTATAATAGTGAATGCATTCTGCTAGGAAATAATAATTTAAATTATGATATTTAGTAATACTTTATTATATCGTAATTATTATTTCTTTCTACAGGAACATATCCCATCGCCTTTACAGAGTTGATTATGTTTTTAGCCAGCAGTTCTGTAGATCGAGCTCCTGTGGCACTTACAACTTCTTCTCCAATTAGTGTCCCACCAAAGTCATCTGACCCATGGTAGATTGCAAGCTGAGCCATTCCTATGCCATTTGTTAGCCAAGATGATTGGAGATGATCAATTATTCCTTTAAAGATTATTCTCGAAACAGATATCATCTTTAATAATTCGAATCCCCCCATGGCATACTGGACAGTGCCACTTTCCTGTATTTCTGTGTTATTAGGTTCAAAACTCCACGGAATAAAGGCCATGAAACCTCCTGTTTTTTTTTGGAGATCCGCAATCTTAAGAATATGACGAGCACGTTGTTCAATTGTTTCTACTGTCCCATACATCATTGTTGCAGAGGATCTGATACCTAAACTATGCGCAATATCCATTATATCGAGCCACCGTTGACTCGAAATTTTTAGCGGACTAATAATATCCTTAACCTCGTCAACAAGAATTTCTGCTCCAGCACCCGGTAAGGATTCCAATCCTGCAAAGTGTAATCTTTCTAATACTTCTCGACTAGAACATCTATCTACCTTTGAAATCATGTCAATTTCCGATGCTGAAAGTCCATGAATTGCAACATCAGGACATTTTCTCTTTATACTTTTGAAAATATCTTCAAAATATTCAGTATTCAATTTCGGATTATGCCCGCCCTGAAACAAGACTTGTTTTATATTGTATTTTGCTTTTGCAAAAACTATTCTATCAAGTATCTCATTTTTAGACACTGTATATGACTCCTCATGTCCTGGTGGTCTGTAAAACGCACAAAACTTACAGTATGTTACACACACATTTGTGTAATTTAGTATTATATTATTAATGAAAGAAACTCTATTGCCATACATGTTTTCCCTAATGTTATTACCTATTAATCCGAGTCTCTGAATTTCGGGCGATTCTAAGAGAAAGATGACATCATCTAACTTTGTATCTTGACTTTTAATTACTCTATCGACTATTTCTTCCAATTCAGAACCTTTAAAAATTTCGTGACTAATTTGGCTATTTTGCAATGATTAAGTAACCATCATCTTGGTTCAATTTATTCTTTGATTTCTCTAAAAGGATCCTTTATTAAAAGCACTTATATTTTTTAGGAATTAATAAGAAACATTGTCTAGCATATTGACTAAACCAACGTCTGCATTGGAAAAGGCTATGAACGGTGAAGAATTGTCATTCAAAGATGGTGTTGATCTGCTAAAGAATGAGAGCCTATTCCTCTTAGGCAATGCGGCAAACCACATTCGAAAAGAAATCTGCGGTGAAAATGTTACTTTTGTTTCATCATATTACTTGAATTATACTAATATATGCGCTGCAAGTTGTCAGTTATGCGCCTTTTATAGAAAAGAGAAGGATGACGATGCATATACTTTATCAAATGAACAGATTATAAAGAGAGCCGAGATGGCAATCGAAGAACTAAAAGCTACAGAACTGCATATTGTTGGTGGATTTCATCCCAAATTAGGACTGGAATATTACGAAGGAATGTTTAAATCTGTAAAGGCACGTTTTCCTAATGTCGTTATAAAAGCACTAACTCCAGCGGAGATTTTTTTTATTTCAAGAGTAACCAAAAATTCCGTCAGAGAGGTTTTAGTCAGACTCAAAGAAGCTGGTCTTGATGCACTACCGGGAGGAGGTGCAGAAATTTTCAACAAGTCAACGCGGGACAAAATTGTACTCGGGAAATGTTCTGGCGAAGAATGGCTTAATACTGCAGAAGAGGCTCATAAAATTGGGCTTAGAGGAAACTGTACTATGCTTTTTGGTCATATTGAAACACCGGAGGATGTAGTAGACCATATCATTAGACTCAGAGAATTAAACAAGAAAACTGGTGGTTTTACGACATTCATTCCTCTAAAGTTTAGTTTAGAGAATACTCAATTGGAAAAAGAACATATTATAACAACAGAAAGCCCCTCAACTTATGATCTCAGAATTATTGCATTGTCACGACTGTTATTGGCTAATGCTTTGCAGAATGTTTCTGTATATTGGATAGCCCTTGGCAAAAAACTGGCACAAGTAGCCCTTTGTTACGGTGGAAATGATTTGGTAGGAACTGCCTTTTCTGAGGAAATTTTCAAAGCTGCGGGCAAACCTAATCATACTACAACAGATGAATTAAAATTCCTAATCAAAGAAATCGGGAGACAGCCCGTTCAAAGAGATACCTTCTTTAAGAGTGTTAAAAGCCGCTGAATTTATTCAATTACTTTTACTTCAACAGTAAAAATTGATAATTCAAAGTCAATTAATTAAGGATTATCATAAAATTTGTTATAAACAAAAAGCTTACTATGATTTAATTTAGAGCATTTTGATTATTTAGTATATATCAGATTAACGTCTTTTTTGATGATCCCCTTTTCATTTGCTAATTGAAATAATTTGGATATTGCATTCTTGCCCTGATTTTTCATATCTATAGTATATTCGTTAACATACATCCTAACAAATCTTGTTAATGTAGTTCTCTCTGTTCCTCTGCTATACCTTGAAGCAAAATCAATTGCATCATCCAAATGTTCAATACTGTATTGTATCGAGGTTTTTAACAAGTTATCAAAATCCCTGATTCTTGCGGGGCTCATCAGGTTATTACTACCAACATTAATCCCTAAAGGGACAGGCAACCCCCCTGAAGTCTTTTCCCACCATTCTCCTAAATCAAATAACTTGTGGAAGTTTTGTGATTCGTAAGTTATCTGAGACTCGTGTATAACGAGTCCGTAGTCTACCAAATTTTTTATGATAGCATCTGGGATCTCGCTAAAGAGCATTTCTTTACACTTTTGCCTTCCTAAGGATATGGTCATTAATAGATATGCCGAAGTTAGGTAACCCGGAATTCCTATTATGCTCTCAGATATCTTTTCGATCGATTGATTTTGTTTTGAAATTATAATGGGCCCGTAGTTCATTCCAAAACTTCCTCCACTCATTAAAATGGTGTAGTTATCTAGATATGCTAGGGCATGTGCTGAAATGGCAGTAATTTCTAATTCGTGATTTATGGCCCTTTTGTTTAGTTTTTCAATATCTTCTATATGATGAATAATTTTAAAACCGTTCATCGGTACGAGTTCGTTTTCTATCGCATAAAACATGAAAGCATCATCAGCATCTGGTGTATGACCCACACTAATTTCATCCGCCATAATTTAAGTAGATTATTCAAACAAGTTGTCATATAAGTTGAAGGGTTTAGTTAAGTTTCTATATTGTATTTGATTATACCAATATTCAAAATTTACTACTTCAAAATAGGTCAAAAACATACAATCGCTCTGAGCGAAATATATCAAATGTATTGATTTATCATAGGAGTAATAGACAATTTTGCGTATAGATTAACTGAATATCAATGGCTTCCTTTTAGTCAATTGAGTCAATGATATAATCGAAATCTACTAATTTTTCGAATTATAATTTTCAAGGAAGGTTTAATAATCCTAGAAAAACTTTTTTGAAATATAGGATGCCCAAGTTTAAATCGACTCAAGATATTCTTAGGATTATTGGAAATAAGGATCAAATTAGAAATTTTGGTGTTATTGCTCATGTAGATCATGGAAAGACGACCATGAGTGATAGTCTTTTAGCTGCCTCAGGAATTATATCTCCAAGCGTCGCAGGTCAAGCTTTGGCGTTGGACTCTATGAAACTGGAACAGAATAGGCAAATGACAATTAGAGGAGCCAACGTCACATTATTTTATGAAAATGATGATGGTAAAGAATATGTTATTAATATGATTGATACACCTGGTCACATTGACTTTACTGGAAGAGTTAC
Source organism: Candidatus Nitrosocosmicus sp. (assembly GCA_031177355.1). Lineage (GTDB taxonomy): Archaea > Thermoproteota > Nitrososphaeria > Nitrososphaerales > Nitrososphaeraceae > Nitrosocosmicus. The sequence continues at coordinate 3,981 of JAPSGR010000028.1, forward strand.
AAGAGCATTGAGAGCAATTGACGGGGTAGTCGTTGTCTCTGATTCGGTTGAGGGAATAATGACTCAGACCGAAACTGTCACCCGTCAGGCATTAGAAGAACGGGTAAGACCTGTTTTATACATAAATAAAATTGATAGATTAGTTAAAGAATTAAGGCTAGACCCAGCCGCAATGCAAAAATGGCTTTCTAATATTATTGCAGAATTTAACAGACTTGTCGATTTGTATGCTGAGCCTGAATTGAAGGAAAAATGGAAGGTAAGCATTCAGGGAAATACTGTTGCATTTGGATCTGCAAAAGATCGATGGGGATTTAACTTTAAAGTAGCCCAGAAAAAAGGAATCAGCTTCAAGGATGTTTATGATGCTTACACATCAACTGATCCAACTGCCATAAAGAAACTATCCGAAAGGGCACCACTGCATGATGCCGTCTTAGGTATGGTGGTACAGCATCATCCTCCCCCTCACGTAGCTCAGAAATACAGAATTCCAAAAATTTGGCCAGGTGATTTAGATTCAGATATAGGGAAATCTTTGATAAACTGTGATGAAAAGGGTCCAGCATTGATGATGGTTACAACTATTAACGTCGATCCACAAGCAGGGCGGGTCGCGACTGGACGATTATTCTCTGGTACCATAAAGGACGGAGATGAAGTATATTTGATTGATGCCAAAAGGACTGGTAAAGTTCAATCAGTCAATATTTACATGGGTAACACGCGAGAGGTAGTTAGTGTTCTGCCTTGTGGAAATATACCTGCGTTACTAGGATTGGATTATGCAGTTGCAGGTGAAACTATATCTTCCGTTAAGAATGTTGATGCATTTGAATCTATAAAGTATGTTTCTGAACCGGTAGTTACAATTGCAGTTGAGCCTAAGCATCCTAAAGATCTGCCTAAGTTGGTCGAAGGTCTTAGAAGGATAACGGTAGAGGACCCAAACCTCATAGTTAAGATTAATGAAGAAACAGGAGAAACCTTGATGGCAGGAATGGGTGTATTGCACCTTGAAATTGCCACCTCCCTTCTGCAAGAGGCAGGCCTGGATATTAAAACTACCCAACCCTTAATTAATTATCGTGAAACTATTAGAGGCAAAGCTGGTCCTATAATGAGCAAATCACCTAACAAACACAACAAAATCTTCTTGAGAGTTGAACCTCTTAGTGAGGAGGTAATCGAGATGATTAGGACCGGACAATTAAAGGAAGATATGGATAAGAAAGAGATGGCTCGTCTCTTGAGGGAAAAAGGCTGGAGCACAGACGAGGCCAGGAGTGTTGTTACTGTGGACCCGACTGGAAATATGCTTTCAGATGAGACAAAGGGTGTGCAGTTTATACAAGAGTCAATGGACTCTATAAAGTCTGGCTTTGATGACGTAATTCACTCTGGCCCTATTGCTCAGGAACAAGTTAGAGGATTAAGGTTTGTTTTACATCACTTTGTTCCCCATGAGGACCCTGCACACAGGGGATTGGCTCAATTGATGCCTGCTTCAAGGCGAGCAATGTTGGGATCAATGCTTATTGCAGACCCGGTGCTTTTGGAGCCTATTCTTGGGATTGAGGTAAAATGCCCTCAAGAACAAATAGGAACAGTGGCTGGAATTTTATCTGGTAAGAGAGGGAAGTTACTTAATGTGGATCAGAAAGGGGTTATTGCCATAATTTTGGGAGAGGTACCAGCATCTGAAACATTTGATCTATCTGAAACCATGAGAGGAGGTACTGCAGGAAAAGCAATGTGGAGCACATATTTCAAAACATGGCAAGCTGTACCGCAGTCAGTCATCAGAAGCTTAGTAACCGATATTCGAAAGAGAAAGGGAATTAATCCTGAACCGCCAGCCCCAGACGAATTTATTGATAAAGAATAAAATCCACCCAAATTCGAAAATTCCTCTTTCTCACTATTTTTTTACATTTTTTATTATAGCTTGCAAGAATCAATAAATGATTTTTGAAGCATCTTCATCATTAAAAATAATGAGATAAGAAGCATAGGAATGCTTATTGCTATAAAAAGAATCTGATAAAAGTTAAGAGAAGTGAAAAGTACTAACGAGCTGAATCCAACCAAGGAATAAAATAAACTACCAGTACAAGTAGGACAACCAACAAAAAGACCAGATGAAATTCCTATCAAACCAAAATAATTCTTTCTTGAAAGTTTTATTGATTTGTTATTAGATAACAAGTAAATATTTAAACTAATATTCAAGCCAACTAAAACAGAAAGAGTTGTCGCGATTAGCAAATTAAGAGGAATGATTAAAATAGAAAAGTTTTCAGTGATCTTGAGAATCAACATCGGAACATAGCCAATGTGATTACAGCATATAATGAGTTGATAGTCTGGGAAGCTCCTTGTAGGTGAGGGCTGATTAAATATTTGATTTTGCACTCCTGAAGGAGAGCCTTGATGATTGATGTGTTGTTTATGTTGATCACTCTGTGTTTCCGAAGGCGACTCAACAATACTCGACTCTTCTGCAACATGGTCTGATCTTGCTTCTGATTCATTCGTTAAATTATGGTTTGGGTTAGACAAAGGTACAAATGAAAAGATAGTATGTTCATCAATGAAATAGATAAAGATATTTGAAAGAAAACCAAAGAAAATGAAGTAAGCTGTGGCTGCACCTAAAAAAATTAATTTGTACTTTTTAAGAGACAAAGGATATTGTAGTTGATATAATAATGAATTCTGATGGTTTCTCTGATTTGACGCTAAAAAATATAATCTATAAACACTAAAGTAAAATAGCCCTAAACTTATAAGGAAAGAGGTCATTACTATCACACCTAAAGAATACAGCGGTTTGGAAAGAAATACTTCAGAGCCCGGTGAAGTAAGTCTCGAATAAAAATAAAAGATTAAAAACAAAACGACTCCTATTAAAAGTGGTACTAGAATACCCTTGCGATACTTTGAATAGTCTAATAACCCTTCCAACCTTATATTTAGATATTTTTGAGGTTAACTTAAGCGTTTCACATGAATATGCTATGGTCAACTACCAATTAAAAACACAAAAATTGATTTATGTATGAGATTATCCTTTAAAGTATAGTTTTTACCTAACGTTCTTTTATAGAATTCAGTCTTATTATTAATGAAATGAAATATCAGTTAACAAAGATCTCACCAAACAGTCTTTAGGTGGCTTAAATATCTCACCTTTAATATGGGTGCGGTATCTAGCAAGGGAATTTAAGAATAAGAATTAGAAACAGATGTTTTGATATAATCTTTCAAGTTATTACTTTAATTTTGCCTCTGACCACCGTTTTTTTACATCTCTATTAAATTTCTTGCCAATTTCGAAGGAAATTTAAATTTTTGATGTCGATTAATAATGGATTAGAATTTGCTGGGATGAGCAAAATTACGAATTTTCAAATACGGGATACAAATAATGTCTTAAAGGAAAAGTAAATGTCAAGCGAGACCAATATATGGAATTCCATTGAAAATAAGTGGCTTAACTTTTGGGACAATCAGGATATAAACAAATCAGATCCTCAACCCGGAAAGAAAAAATTCTTTATTACTGTTGCCTATCCATATCCGAATTCTCCTCAACACATAGGACATGGTAGAACATACACAATAGCAGACGTGCATGCCAGATACATGAAATTAAAAGGATATAACGTTCTTTTTCCAATGGGATTCCATTATACTGGCACACCAATTCTAGGAATGTCAAAGAGGGTGGAAGCAAAGGATAAAGAAATAATTGATAACTTTAAAAATATTTATCATATTGAAGAAAAGGACATTGCTTCATTTGTCGATCCTTTAAAAATTGCAAAGTATTTTCACCATGAAATCAAATTGGGTATGAAGGAAATGGGATATGCAATTGATTGGAGACGAGAATTCACAACTATTGATCCTTTATACAAGAAGTTAATCTCATGGCAATTCGAGACTCTAAAAAATCTTGATGTTATAGAGCAAGGGTCTCATCCTGTCGGATGGTGCCCTAATGATAGTAATCCAGTGAGCCAGCATGATACGTTAGGCGATGTAGAACCTGCATTCACAGAATACACCTTGATAAAGTTTCGTTTGGACAACCACGACAAGATGTTCTTTCCTGTAGCAACGTTACGACCTGAAACGGTTTTTGGTGTTACTAACTTATGGATTAACCCAAATGAAAAATATCTACTTGTTCTCATAAGTAATAAAGAAAAATGGTTAATTAGCGAGAATGCTGCAGAAAAACTGAAATATCTAAACTATGACTTTACCCTAATAGGAGAGGTCAAAGGCTCAGATTATATTGGATTGACCGCATCGGCTCCTTTGACTCGAAAATCCGTGCCAATATTGCCCGCATCATTTGTAACTTTAGATGAGGGCAGCGGAATTGTTATGTCAGTCCCCGCCCATGCACCATATGATATGCAAGCATTGTTGGATTTCAAAGAAAGTTTACCACAAGAATCAGATACCAACTTCAAATTTGGAGATATTCGTCCTATAATCATAATTAAATCGAAAATTCAATCTACAGACAGTGTAGAAGGGTCAAACAACAGTCACATCATCACTACGAACACGACCAAAAACTATATCTCTGCCCATTCGATGCAGAATGTTAAGAGAACAAATTCTATTGATATAAATGCGATCGATACAGCTGATTCACACAAAGCCAATTTTAATTTAAATGTTGAGGAAACAAAAAAAGAAGATAGTAAATCTTTATTGGATCCCTCCAGTAAACCTATTCACCCGAAAGAGAACATCCCCGCAGTGATATTATTAAAAAAGTATTCAATTAAAGGGCAAAATGATCCCAATTTGGAAAAGGCTACATCTGACTTATATTCAATAGAATATTATTCTGGAAAAATGAACGAAAACACGCTTTCCTATTCTGGCCTTGAGGTTTCTGTAGCAAAAGAGAAGGTTAAGGATGATTTGATCAAGAATGATGATGCCATTACCTTTTATGAATTAACAAACAAACCAGTTTACTGCCGTTGTGGAACAAAGTGTTTTGTAAAGTTGTTAGATAACCAGTGGTTCTTGAATTATGGAAATCCCAAATGGAAAGAACTTGCATTTGAATGCTTAGACTCGATGGAAATAATTCCTTGTGAAATTTTAAAAGAGATTAAAAATGTTTTTGATTGGCTAAAAGTGAGAGCTTGTGCAAGAAAAACGGGGTTAGGAACACCTCTTCCTTGGGATAATGAATGGGTAATTGAAAGTTTATCTGATTCGGTGATTTACATGGTATATTATATTATCGCAAAATACGTTAATTTACACGGTTTTGATCAGTACCTTGACCTTGTTGATAATTCCTTCTTTGATTATATACTTCTAAACAAATACACAAATATTTACGCGCAAAAAGAAATTGCAAATGAAGATAGCTTGAGTATCACTCAATTAAAGAATCAGATGGAGTCACCAGATATTGTCAGATTTAATAAATTTATGGAAATTGCACGACAAGTAAAGGATGAGTTTGAATACTATTATCCGTTAGATTCGAGGCACTCAGGGAGGGATTTGGTGCCAAATCATCTATCTTTTTTCATTTTTAATCATTCAATTATTTTTCCTCAGGAAAAGTGGCCTAAACAGATAGTCGTCAACGGCTCAGTGCTTATGGATGGAAAAAAAATGTCAAAATCAATGGGAAATATAATCCCCCTTAGAAAAACCATAAAAAAATTTAATGCAGATTCTATCAGAGTCGCTATGCTGGTATTAGGTGAATTACTTCAAGATGTTGACTTTTCATTCTCAACTCTTCGTGGCATCTTTACACGGCTAAATGAAATACACAAATTTGCAAATGACTTTATAAGTTCAAACTCAAATTTCTTGAACACCAAGGTATTGGACAATATCTTTGGCAATAATATACCAACCAATAACTTAAATTTGGAAGATATGTGGTTACTACATAGGCTCAACACCGTCACAAATGAAGTTTCAAAATCTTTTGATGATCTGAGAATCAGAGATGCTCTTAACACGGTTTTATATATGATGGACAAGGATTTTGAGTGGTATAGCAAAAGGAGGTCTTCAAAAGATCGATCACCAAGTAGCACAGAAAATTATGTTCAAGTTGTTTACATGTTTCTAAAAACTAGAACTAAACTGATATCTCCCTTTTGTCCGTTTCTAGGAGAGGAATTATGGAGTCTATTGAATAAAAGAAGAGACGAATCAATATTTAGTAGTAGTTGGCCAGCTATTGACAACAAGTATGTTAATATTATTACAGATGAAAATGAATCTATGATTTCAAATCTTTTAGAAGACTTGAACAAAATTCTAAAGGTCACCAAAAATGTAAATGCTCAAACGCTATTCATATACCTGTCATCTACTAAGAAAAAAGATTTGTATGACAAAATTATCGAGCTTGTTATTAACACAAAATCTAAAAATTTTGGGGTCATAATGAAGACACTCTTGTCTGATGTCTCAATATCCGATGAACAAAGAAAATTCGTAAAAAGCAATCCAGACTTGGTCAGGAAAATAAATGAGGATATTGTTTCTTTGTCACCTACTGAGTTAGAGAGAAGAGGAAGTTTAAGGGGATTTGATGAATTTGTTCCTTTAAAAGATGCTTTTTCTTTGATATCGAATGAATTTAAAATACCTCTAGAAAATATAAAATTATTTTACGAAAACGATCCACACATTATTGATCCTAAGAATAAATCAAGGTTTTCGAGGCCGTATAAACCCGCACTTTATATCGAGTAGGACCGATCATCCATAGGCCCTTTTTCTAATAATACAATTAGCTATCTTGAAAATAATACACGGATTTCTATGGATCTAAGAATCTATGAATCGAAACGTTTCTAAAATAGTTTCGATAATATTCTGACTTTGATCAGATTCAAATTTTTCTAGCTTATCTTGGAAGGCCAACAAATATCCCTTACCGTCGTGAGACACTAAATAGCGTCGAATCATATAGTTACCAGAGGGTGTGGGATATATTGTGGTTGTATAAGCCGTTTCATTTCCCGCTATCTGGTACTGTTTTGGTCCATTGTCTTCAGTTATTGTTTCATTTTCACCTAATGATGATCTCAGACCGTTTTCCAGACCTAATAGCTGCAAACCTACGTTTGCTGCTGAGGAAAGTTTAATGATTCTAAATTTCAATTCGTCATATATTAACTGGAGGTCATGTTCAGGGTCGTCAATTAAGGAGTCCTTTTGAGGAGTTAGCAGGGAGTTATAAAAGAAAGAAACTCCTAATTTTTTATTATAAAATCTTTTAAATAAATTGTCCTCCATAATAATTCGAGATTACTATTATTAATTATCCTCATTTTTAAAATGTATTGCCTTTTTCCAAGTTGGGTGGTATTTGCATACCGAGATGTAAATTCTATCTATTTTTTCAACTTATTTCTTTGCATTTTCTCTAAATAGTAATAAGATACAAAATATAGGAAGAAACCGCAAACAACTACAACAAAACCATAGATTGACATGGATTCTCTGTTAAAAATACTTCCCATCCCTCCAATAATTGCGCCTAAAATTATCAGCGCTATTCCGAGCCTCAGTGGCCCCGCCATCTTTTTTTTCTTTTTCTTATTATTACTTGATGTCGAAGCTCTCTTATCTACCATGTTATCTACATACCTATCTTTCAAGTCTTGTTTTTATTTATATCTCCCGAATAAATGAAATCAATTTATTTACGGATACAAAAATAACAATATGAAGGTCGCAGTAGTTGGGATAGGGGTAGCCGGCGCTTACTTGATGAATCAGCTAAGTGATCTCCATGATGTGTATGTAACTGGGTTTGAGAGGATGCCCGAGAAGGATCATGATGCGGTTTGTGCATGGGCCACCTGCGATAACGTGATGAAAGACTATGCAAAACAATGTGGTCTAAATCTAGAGAATTATATTCTACATGATGGAAAAAAAATGAAGGTTGATGTCGGACCTGGTATAGATTCTGGCAACAATATCGAAATTAATCTCAAGGGGATGGTCAGTTACGACAAACTAAAACTTATTCATGACATGATCAGAGGAACGAATATTAATTTTGAAAAATCACCGACCAAAACTTCATTGGAAGAAGACTTTGATATTATTATCGATTCAACAGGATTTCATCGTCATTATTTACCAAAGTTGAATGATGAATTATGGATACCTTGTGTTCAATATAAGGTAAAATACGAAAATATACCTTTTGACGACTTTTATTTGAAAGCATTTCCTTCATTATCGGGATATTTTTGGTATTTTCCACTTGGTAATGGATATGCACATATTGGATCGGGTGACTTTCAACGGAAACAAACGCACATTTTTATGCAGTCTTTTATAAAAAAATATCCTTGCGAAATATTAAAGAAAGTTGGCAGACCTGTCAGGATTACGCCTCCGTCCAAATGTCTTCCTTTTACTGATGGTAAAAAGACAATCGGCGTTGGAGAATCTATCGGAACAGTTTATGCGTTATTAGGCGAAGGTATCATTCCCTCTACTATATGTGCACAAATTTTTATGAATAATCTATATGATAGAAACAAGTACATACAAGATGTGTTATCCACTTTTAAAATATATACAAATGTTTATAACTTTATAAATAAAAGTATAAACAAGAAATTTAACTTATTAAAAGACTTTATGGAGGTATTGAAAATCTATAAATATATGAAAAGCAGTGAAGATCGTTTTGGAATGGAAATCAATATGCTAAATATGTTGAAATTAACGAAAATTTAGCATATTTATTTATATTATTGACTCTTTTTCATATGGTGGTAAAGTGAGATCAAGGTAACGATCAAAATCCCAAAAAAAGCTATACCGGTAGCAAGATGAGTTGCTACAACTAACGGTTGTAGTTTTGTAACAATCATAACCCATCCAATAACAATTTGTGTAATTAATAATCCCGAGGCTAGGCTAAGCTTTATTCTTAGGCTTTTGTTACGTAGTCTGAAAAATGAATATCCTGTAAAGGAAAATAATGCCATTGTTAATACGAAAACTAGTGTCCTGTGAGTATGTTCATAAAAGTACTTTGGAGGTGGGATCTCAAACCCATTTGGACAAAGGGGCCATGTTAGACAAGAGAGGCCTTGATGAATAGAAGAGAGATACACTCCTAGCATCATAACAGAGTAAGTTATTCCAATAATTATTAAGGTAACTATAAACAAAGATTTGGCTGGAAAGCGAGTCTTATCCATACTCATACTCTTCAAGGTAAATAAATGATTTAATCCGCCTAGGTATTTTAAATGTTTATTTATATAATAAATTTAACAATTGCATCGATAAACTTCATTGATGTGAAACTACCTCTGAGTCCAAATTACCACATCAAGCAAAGTCTCCCAAGAGTGTATTTTATCTAGGCAACCGTTATTTTTTTATGATTTCAATGGAGTTAACTTCTTTGTTGAATCCATAGACACTTTTAGTGTCACAATTAATTCTGACGAGATTAACTAAAAGTCCATCAATATTACTAATATTCCTCATTCAAAAAAATGATAGAGCAGCCCATAAATACCTGAAAAGGGATAATATTGAAGATTCCTATCATGCTTCGGATAATATCTAATAGACTAAAGATCCAAAGTGGATTAGATTTCTCTAAAAATGACCTGCGTCAAATTTTTTTACGATATCAAGATAATCCGCAAGTCGGAATATTTTTACAATATTCGTTACTCTACACAGGTATCGCAGCCTAAAACATTTATGAATGAGCCTTCCATAGACTATTGTGGCATAAATATGGGACAAAATGATTGCACTTCATTACGCAGGAACCAAACTCTAACTACAGGTTTATTGTAATATCATAAACCGAAATGCCTATTATGAAATACTGAGTATAATGAAAATGCTGCCGATTATTAAGGTATTATGTCTGTGTATACAGAAAAGATTCAAATTAAATTGTTTACAATTAATCAAAAACCTGAAAACAGAGGACAACGGCCGAAAAAAGAGATATTCAACTATCTTGATATCAAACATTCGTTCTTTTAATCTACACTTATCGGTCTTTATTTAGCATTAATTTAGTGGATATGAGAGTAAAAAAAAGAAAATCCAAAAGAATTCAGGTAATAAAAGTTCCTAAGAACGATGTTTTGTTTGAGACAAAGGCCGACCTTGATAATATTATATGTGAGATAAATACCAATTCTGGTAAACAGAACACTAAAAGGACTAAAATAAAGTTTATAGTTTATATTAATGAGTTTGACAAGTTTGACGAAAATGGAAACCAAAAATGCAGGAACCATGATTGTAATGAACTTGTATGCAAGCCATACAAAAAATATTGCTCAAAAAAATGTAGTATTCAATTTACAAAGTGGTATAATTCAAACTTTTATTGGAGAAATATAAGGAACCGAGTTTTGAAACGAGATAATTACACTTGCCAAATATGTCGAATAACGTTGAACCGTCGGAAAAAATATAACAAAACACTAAAGAATTGGCTTGAATGTGATCATATAATACCAAAATCGTATTATTATCATTTGGGGTATCAATTTGATACACTTGATAATAAAATCAAAACTATTTTGGAATTTGTGCATAATGAAAACAACCTTAGAACTGTATGTTATAAGTGTCATAAAAAAGTAAGTGCTACTGTATTAGGAGATAAATCCAAATTAATTAATTTAGAAAAAGACTCTGAATATCTGCTATAGCAATATCAATATAATAATGGTACTTAGTAACATTTACTAAATGCTTAAAGGTAAGAAGATTAGTAACACATTCTCAAATATGTGAATATAAAGATAAAGACTAAAAGTGTTTCAAATAACATATTCATGAAAACAATTCATCAAACAAACTATTATAGCATTGTCTTGATAAAGTTATCGTATTTTTTTTAATTCATACATAAAGGAATTTATATCATAATTTACCTATTTGAAATACGATTTGAATGGTCCACTGGCAGATCAAACTCTTGACTTGAAAAAAAGAGTTCAAGACGACATTCACCGTTGGGATGAACTCTACAGAGTAGGGGTTGAAATCGAGATTTGTTTACTTGATGATAAAGCACTGCCAGTTAACGCTCACCCATTGATAAAGGAATTGAGTTCAAGATTTGATATGGATGCAGAGTATGGAAAATGCCAATTTGAAGTAAAAACTGAGCCTATTTCCATGCATGACCTAGCTGGTATTAATACTTTTTTTGTAGAATTCATTGATTTTTTAGAATTGTCAATAAAAAAGGTATACAGAAATAAAAAAGTTATTCCTGTATTTCTTGGAGGAAACCCTTCACCTGATATTTTTAAAAAAAAATTTATCACAAGAAAGGAAAGGTATTTGAATTTTTTCGAACTGCAAAAGAAATTTCCAGCTATTGAAATCGAAGGTCAAAAATTCAAACCCAATACGATTGCAACTGCTATACAGGGATTCCACTTGCATTTACAGGGATTAAACCCAATTTATACCGCTCACATGTTCAATTATATACTCAATCTTCTTCCGTCGGCCATTCTTGTAGGTTCTAATAGTAGATTGTTTGCTGGAAAACTCTTCTCAATGTATGAGCCTCGGGTATACCTTTATGATCATTCAGAACAACAAAACTCAGGGTTTCCTGCCATTCCGAAATATCTGGACAGAATCGACGATTACATTAATTATATTGCTTCTAGACCAGGAACTGAAACTAAAAATGAAAATCCACAAGACTATTTTGGACTAGAAAAAGACAGACACGATGATATCAGAATTCGATTGAATTCTCCAAATTATAGAGTTGAGTCAAGAATAATGTCTGTACAACCGACCCCCAAAGAAATTGTTGCCATGATAGAATTCTTTATAGGCTTTTTATATAGGTCGATATTAGAAGGTAAACCTTTGAGGCCTTTATCATCTATTAGAGAAGAGAGAACTGCAATGGTTCGTTCCGGTTATGACGCCAAAACTCACTTTAATGTCTCTGATACAGTAAAAACTCAGTTACATGTAGCGAAACAAGGATTAAAAGATCTGGGACTTGGGTATGAGTATATACGCATACTTGAGAGGAGATTGGAAGCTAGAACATCTCCTGGTCAATATGTTGCTAAAAGATGGGAATCAAATTACAATGGGAATGTTTATCAAACAGTTTCAGAAATCATTGAACATGTTTGGGAGAAAACAAAGGCCAATAGCCCGTTATTATGAACATTCATATGAAATAATGATATACGCGATTATTACTTTTTATTTATCAGTTAAAAAGTCATGTAAATCATTTAACAAAATTTTAATAGATAATATCGAGAGGGAAATATGTTAACTGGTAAATGGAACTTTGGAGGCATTTTTTAATTATTGATGTGTATTGGAAAATAGGTGAAATAATTGGATAAGATGCTAATGTCCGCGTCATTTAATGATGATCAGATGAATAATCTGATTGCTGATCTTCAAATCCTTATTAGGCAACCTAGCATCTCAGCTACGGGAGAAGGACTGGAGCAGTGTGCGATCCTATTAACAAATATGATGAATAGTGCAGGAATTAAATCTGAACTTTTATACTTGGATATAGAGGATCAAATTGGAAACAAAATAACAAATCAAATTTCTCCCGTTGTTTTTGGCGAAATTAAATCAAAATCAAACCCTGACGCAAGAACAATAATGTTTTACAATCATTACGATGTTCAACCAGTTGATCCAATTGAAAAATGGAATGACGATCCATTTAGCGGAAAAGTAATTGACAATTTAATCTATGGTAGAGGATCGTCAGATGATAAAGGAGAGTTGATTACTAGGCTAAAGGCTGTCGAATTTTTTCTTCAAAAGACTGGTGACGTTCCATGCAACATAAAATTTTTGGTAGAGGGGGAAGAAGAGATAGGAAGCCCAAATTTATTTAAATACGTTCAAAAGTTTAAACAGAAGTTGGACTCAGATTTGGTAATATGGGAAAGTGGTTATGTCGACAAAAGTAATAGAGCAATAATTTCACTAGGTCAAAAAGGCATCCTCAACACGGAAATTAAGGTAAACGGACCATCCAGAGATATTCACTCAAGTATGGCTGTTGCAATAGAGAATCCTGCTTGGAAATTAGTCAATTTGTTGTCTTTATTATATGATTCAAGAGAAGGTAAAATTTTAATTGATGGATGGGCTGATGAAACAAGGCCCTTAAAAGAAAAAGAATTGCAAATATTGGCAGACGAACCATTTAACGAAGAAGCGTTCAAAAAAGATTATGGGATTGGGAATTTCATAAATAATCAGAGTCCTTATGAGGTTAAGAAATCACTAGCGACTGCACCTTCATGTAACATTTCAGGGATAGTATCGGGTTATACTAAAAAAGGAGTAAAAACAATTCTTCCATCTACTGCCTCGGTGAAGTTGGACTTTAGACTTGTTCCCGATATGAATCCGAAAGTCCAATTCGATAAATTAGTAAACTTTTTGAGAAAAAAGGGTTTCAAGGAGGAGGATGTGTCTGTCAAATATTTGAGCGGAGAGCCTGCTTACCGTACTCCCCTAGATAATCAATACGTGAAGTTAATTGTAGATTCTGCATCAAAAATTTTTGATGGCGTGGTCCTTAACATATCCTCTTCTGGTACAGGACCAATGTACGTTTTTAAAGAACTCTTAAATGTTGATTCTATTTGTATTGGTAGCACTATACTGCCAAACAGGATGCATTCACCCAATGAGTTTACCGATCTAAGACTATTAAATAAAGGCACGAATTGTTTTATTGAAATCATAAAAAATTTTTCATATTACCGTAAAAATATCCAAAAAAAATGAATATCAAATCCATTTACATTTACTTTACTGGCTACACTCTGCAGGTAACATTTGATGGCCTAGGTGATGAATACGAAACAAATTATCGTATCACATAATTTCCTCAAGTAGATAAGACTACAAACGGTCTTTCTTTTAATAACAAAACAAAATCTTGACAATCCTCATATAGAAACTTTATCATGTTAGTATTTTATATTATTTTCATCTTCTTACCTTCCTTTAATAATCATTTCATTATCCTGGTGTTTTGGAGGGTAAGCTACTCTCTTTATATGGTTCCAACTCTCTTGTAAGTTTGTTTATAACAAATTTTTCAGGATCATAATTATATTTTTTGCCCAGCATATCTAGATATTCTTGAACGTCATGCCAGGCTTTTTTCCGACTTAACATATCAGTTTCTGAATCAAAAGCTCTGGTGGAATTTTGACCTGATGAATTGTTTATAGGATTTGTCTTTTCAGACAAACGAATGGCGGTATCATATAGCTTTGATATTTCAGAAACCTCTTGTTCAGTCAAAACTATTCGACGAAAGCTCTCACCGTTAACGTCAATCTCTTTTTTTTCAAAGTCATTGTTTTTTTGACCTGTCATTAACTATAATTAAATAAGTAGTTATTGATATATTAAATTTAAAAATTATAGGAAGATAAATCACATACCTTGACCAGTATGATTGATTAAATGGTGCTGACTTGTATGTATAAACAATGATCTAGTCACTAACCAAATCTAATTGTAGGAAATTGAGTCAGTATCTAGTTAGTAAAAAAATAATTAAAAAGATATTACTTTACTTTATCTTACCATCCAGACCCTTGATTCTTAGACCATTTGTCATAATCGCTACTGCTGCCACCATAAGCCGGGCTACCATGCATTTCCTTCATGCTCATGTCTCGATGTCCTTGCGGATGCATCATCATCATCCATTCCATCATTGATATGTTTTTAGTTTGTAAAACAGAGCCATTACCTGGATCTACTAATACTTTTGTAAACTTCATATCAGGAGAGCCTAAAATCACTGAATAAACTAAGAATCCATCTTTTTCTTCACCATTAGCAGACATTGCATATGAGCCATTTCCTACTGTCTGTTCTGCCGTGGTAATAGCATCTGCGAGTGACACATTAAACTTTGACTCGATTGCTTGATACATCGTTTCCATCAAGTTAAGAGTACCATTAATTTTTTCATATTCTTTATGATCCATACCCATGCCCATCATTGGTTTATCATAGCTGTGTCTCATAGTCATTTCACCTCCTTCAATCGTCATATTCATTCCAGTTGAATTTGATGTTGTTGCATTGGTTTGTGAAAATGCAATATTTGAAGCCGTCAATGGTAAAATTCCAATTGCTGTAGTCAGTATTGCCGCTAAAATCACAAAACTAATTGAATTTTGAGTCTTCATCATTGCTAATTTGATTGCAAAATATAAAAATATATTCTATATTATTATTATAGAAAAAATACCTGTTAATAATTGAACCTTTTTTGAAATATATTTATGTTCAATAGGGATCCAACAAACGCTACCTCGCTTTTACAAATAAAAATTTATCTAATAAAAAGAGTCAAATTCCAATGAATTATGCACTTTAAATTTGATACAAATCGAGTTTGTTGGATAAGACTGAATAAAATCTCCAGCAAGTACAAAAAGCGGACTAAAAACAAAATGAGTTGCCACATGGTAGGTGTTAATACTGCTAAATAATGTTACAAATATTGGATTTCTGACTAATATGTTGCCTCGGAGATTTATTTTGTTTTATGTCTTGTAGGTACAATTTTTTTTGCTTTTGAGATTTCTAAGAATAGATATATCACGGCAATTATTTCGAACCTGCCAATTATCATATTTACAATAAGTAATATTTTTGAACCTAAATCGAGATTAAGATTGGTTATGCCAGATGATAATCCAGTTGTTGTCAATGCTGATACTGATTCAAATAGAGAATCTAAAAAATCCTTTTCTGTAATAAAAGACAACAGCCCTCCAGTAGTTATAGCTACTGTTATAAACAATATAATGACCAATATAGCCTCATTGAATGTTTTTTCTTCCTTATGTGTTTCAGCTTTTTGTTCCCAGATATGGTAAGTATGATCGTATCGTGAAGAGGCTGAAGAAATCGATCGGGTTGTAATATCTGCCGAAAATTTTTTTCCTGTTAATTTTTGTAGTATGAGTAAAATTCTGCCTACTTTGATACCACCTGCAGTCGAAAAAGCTGTGCCTCCTATTAACATCAGTACTATCAATAACAATTTGGCTTGCTCAGAAAGAATAGTTACATCAATGAACTGGAACCCAGTGGTTGTAGCCGCGCTAAAAGTATGGAAAATGCCTGTCAGGATTTGAGCCTGTGGATCAGACAGAATTAATAGATATGTAAAAATTATGGTCGAAAAAACAATTATACCAAAATATAAAGCAATTTCTGGACGCATTTTAGTTGTATGCATTTCTTTACTAAATACCGCGTAATGAAAAGCAAATGGTAGTGCAGATATTGTCATTCCTGCCATCAAGACTATTAATTCTAAATAGTTTTCAGAGACTAGGATGGTGGAGGCTGGTACAAATCCTCCGCCTGTTACTGAACTAAAAGTCAATGAAGCTATCTGAAAAATGTCATTATTTCCAGAAGCATATAACAAAAATGAAAGCAAGACCGTGTATATACTAAAAATAACAGCTATTGTTAGGATCAACTGTCTTAGCCTCAAACTACCTCCTCCTATCATTCCTTTCATATGAGCTAATTTTCTTTCAGGATAAAAAAAAGTGATTACTAGGTAGACGAAACTTAATCCACCTATCCATTGTGTAAAGGATCGATAAAAATCAAAACTCTTGGGCAAATCTTCTGGATACATTAACATAGACAGACCCGTGGTTGTAAAGCCCGAAGCACTCTCAAAAAAGCTATTTACAAAAAGAGTAGGTGGATCAATTCCTTCTCCAAAAGGGTTTACATAGATATAAGGAATACTTCCAAATAAACTCAATAATACAAAGCTTGAAACCAAAAGAATCGAAGCTTGTCTAAGATTCATTGGTGTCTTTTCTCCATATGCATTTAATATAAATCCGGTAACTGACATCGTGGTAATTCCAAGAAAAATTCCTGTAGCTGTCCTCACCTCACCTAAGAGTGTCGCCATAATAGCGGGAGCAATAAATAAAAGTCCCGAAAATTGTAAAATAAAACCTAGGTTACCCCATATTGGCTTATATCTTTCTCTAATCACCACTCTATAACTTCTAAATTGTCTTTCTAAAACTGAGGTTCTAATAGCATTTGCTAACCCTTCCTGGGTTACCATACCTAATATGTGGATGTTGTCGGTAACAGGTATACGCTTTATTAGGTTTAATCTCATCAGCTCTAGCGCCTGTCTGACATTTGCTTTAGCCGAAATGGTTATCAAGGGAGTGGTCATGATGGCCTTTATAGGCACCTGGTCTGAATCTTCTCCTCTCATAACAATTTTATCTAAAATGTCGCTATCAGTGATGATTCCAACAAATGCGCCCTGTTTGTTTGTGACAATAATGGTCTCGGCTTTTTTACCATGCATTAACTTTACTGCAGCCGCAGCATCAATGTCCTCATCTAATATGATAAACTGATGATGAGCATAAGATAGCACGGGACGATTTAGCGGGTCTGTTACCATTATTTATTCAGAATTTAGTTTAGATGACATAACAAATCATTTTAAACTTTGCTGTTAAATCTTTATTACAATTATAAAGGATCTACAAAATAAAAGAATTAACCCTAGCTTGTTGATGTATAGTCGCGAAGCGTAATGAACTTTATTATACCTTGATATCTAGTAAAAAAATGCAAGTGATAATTAAGATACAAAGGACTAATTGCAAAAAGAATGAAATAGGTTTATGAAAAAATATTACGGAATAGTTATGGTTACGGTTTCTGGACTCTTTGATGGAGTGTTAGTTCCATATGCTCGCTTGTGTTCGTCATCTCCATAGACCACTTCTGCTATAAACCCTTTACCTACTGGTGCCTCACTTGAGCTAAACTCAAAGGTAAAGGAGCTTGTTTGTAAAGCGGGAAATATTTCGTTATTTAATACATGGGGAGTGCGAGAACCGTCCATCGTTACGTGGACTGTGCCGTGCTCATCCAAATTACCATTGTTAATCACCTGAACTATTACCTTAAATATTGATGTACTTTGGGTGTCCTGGGCATTAACATCATTTAATCCCCAGATTGTCGCAACAGATGTAATTAAAACAAGTAAGGTTATAGTATATAACGACTTTACTTTAAGATTATGATTCATTTGTTTAATATAGGTTCGTAAGGGTTGTTTGATAAAATTACCATCAAAAAAATGTTTCATTAGTATAGTTAGGCGAAATTATTTATTAAATTTTGTTAAAGATAATGCTGGTAAATAATACTGAAACAGATTAAGATAGCATATAACAACGAAATTACTACTTACTAAACGATCAAGGGTCAAGCATTAGTAACACCGATGCGAAAACTAGTGCTATAACTACCTTCGCAAGTTTGCATTATCTTAGCACATGTCATCATAACTTTGGGAGCAGATTACACATGCATATAAACTGAAAATGGTTGTTTTATCTGATTCTGATCGACGGGGATTCTTTTTAACATGAAAATAAAATAGTAATTGTATCAGATAATATCATTCCCTGACTAGGTATCTTATCTATTAAGAGACAAATGATGTTACTTGTTTCAAACTGCAGTCAACTCGAACTAGTGAACTATTTTTTTTCCTTCCTAATGTTTATCAGGTTATGTTTTTCTAAAAATTGACTTATCCTTTCGTTTTCTTCCTCAGTAGATTGAATTTCGTCTTCATTCAAGTCCTCTAGAGTCTGCACCATTTTTTTAAGGTCGTCGATTTTTATAACCACCCCATAATAATCCCTTACTCTTTCAATTGTTGTCTCGTAATGTTTGTTGTTTCCAGATGCGGTAGCATCAGATACCAAAATAACATCATAGCCGAGATTAAATGCATCACGCAAGGAAGTCTCAACACAAATAGATGTATCTATGCCACAGAAAATTAATGTATTTACATGTATACTCTGAAGCCATACCCTTAATTCGGTATCCTGAAAAGCTGAATCTCGTCGCTTGAGTATAATATGATCCTCTGGGGTAGGCTTTATTTCTTTTATTATTTCTGCATCCCAAGTGCCTCGCATACATATTGGTACCTTTTGGTTTTGTAATCTTTCTTCTCTTGCCCTAGGTAATATATTGTGAATATGAAGTAAAAGGTCTATTCCGCTTGGTTCTCTAATTGCTTCTGTATAAAATATAGGAATTTCTTCTTCTCTACAGAAAGTAATCAATTTTTTAATATTGGGTATAACCTGTTGATAATTTTCAATATTCATTCCTAATTTGTCATAAGATCCATTCTTACTGACAAATCCATTTTGCATATCGACTATTACTAGCCCTAAATTTATGAGATTATTGCCATACTGTATTTGTCGCATTATTGTTAGACAATATTTCCATTATAAAATATATTTATAGATTATGTAGCGTTAGTATTTTATTAAAAGATCATTTTCATGAGCCTCTGACAGGTACCAGTATGTAAAAGAAGTAGTGAAAATGATATTTGGTGATGTTTTTTTCTTAGTAATGGTGTTGGTGACTCATCTTTCCCTTTGACACAATTTAAACCATAAAGAAGCGAGCAAACCAATAACACGGATTTATATATAGCACGCTCAGTTTCCTTCATGCTTTAAACAAAAAAACTCTAGTATTCGAAGAAAAGTTAACTACCTGCCTATTTTACAACAGTAACACTGCATTTTGATTTGGAAATTACAGAGTTTGCGACATTACCTATTAAAAGAAATCTATGAATCTTCCTCTGTAGCCTAATATTATATGATCAGCTCCATTATTCTCGGAGTATTTATAATCGCTAAATCGGGAGTCAACTTGGTATTAATAAATTCTGTCGTAATTTTGATTTGAAGAGATTTAACAGAGTCTACTATTGAATTATGCAAGTTTTTTGACTTTTTAATTTCATCATCAATTGAAATCGTATTGGTATTTTCTTTATTTTAGAAGGCCTTATAAATATCTGGTATATTAAATGCAGTAAAGGCAATTATGCTTAAATGACATTTCTTTGCAAGGCCTATAGAGAAATCAAGTGCTCTCATCGAATACTGCGATCCGTCAATTCCAACTAGAATTTTTTCAATTTTCAACACGTTATTATCATTAAACATCCAAATACTGAATAATCAATTTTATTATTTTTTTGAATCCTGTCAAGCCCAAAACTTAATTCTAAAAGTGGGAATTTTGGGATGGCAAATTATATTATCTGCTCCTTACAACTGTCGTCACCTTCTTTATTTGCTATATTATTCATAACAAGCATTGCTTTACCCATTTCTAGTTCGAAAGGGCAAGAGTGAAACGACAAGTCTTTTATTTAAAAACTTATTTATATTAACTGGTTATTAAATCTCTTTATGAGGTTTTTAACTATATCAAGTTCACTATGTAAAGGACTCGTCCTGTGTTTTACGCTTATTACCTTATTCTCCTTGCAGATGCCATATTATTCGTATTCTTCAACAAATATTTCTGGTATTGACAACACGACAATGCAATTATCCAACATGTCGGGCAACGTTACAGAATCATCTAATGTAACTTCTCTCAGCAATTTGGCAACAAATGCCACAATTTCATTAACTCCCAATGGTAGTATAGTGAATCTTGATCTTCCTGAATCTATTGTGGATCTGTTAGGGTCTGAACCTCCATTAGCTGACCAACAAAATACCACCGGCAATTTAACCGTTACAAATACCACTTTAGTAATGACAACCAATGGGACACAGTTATCAGGGACAGAGAACGTTACTGTATCGGCTAATTTCTCATCCAAGCCATTTGGATTAGAAACAGATTATTCAATAAGTGGAAAGCCTATTATCATTGTTAATGATGTGCCTTTGAATTATGAATATATGAATGATCCAGCCGACGAGGTAACGGTCTCAGATATGCTTGTAGCGCTGCGCGCAAGCATCAAATTAGATAATAGTACTGCATCTCTTCCAGAGCAACTAAGAATTTTTTCAAATCCCTCAAATGTAACGGAGAACTCTGATGGTTCAAGAACCTATATTAATGATGCAACAACCATCGACAATTTGGAAATAGCTGGTGTTATATTTTCTGAAGCAACAACGATAGCAACAATATATCCCAATGGTACAGGCACCCTAAATTCAACAAATACTCAGTAGGGGCCATATTTTATTTTTATATGTTAGATTTCATATAATATTTGCAATTGTAATCAAATTATAATTTCTTTAATCTAAATGTCACCGACGAAAATTGATTAGTACTATATTATTTGATAATCTAGTTTAGTAAGATTATTTCAGAATCAGATTAAACAATCCAATTATATAATACATTAGTAACTTTTGCATGGATAAAAAAATAAAATTATCAATCCTATCAATCTTTGTTGCAGCAGCCTTACTTGGCTCCATTGTTGCAGTTAGCAGTACA
>JAPSGR010000090.1 GCA_031177355.1 Candidatus Nitrosocosmicus sp.
ACAGGCATGTGTGAGAACAAACCACCAATATTTGATCCAGCTGCAAAGCCAACCCCAGCATCATGTCAAGCTCAAGGAGCTGTCTTTAATCAAGCAACAGGCATGTGTGAGAACAAACCTGCAATAAGTTAAGACGATACAAATCCTACCAAAACATCACGTTAATCTTGATGGAAATATTTGAGTTGGATTCAACCTTAAACCGTATCCCCACGGGGGAGCACCGTAGAGACATCTGATTCCGTTAAAAACTAATTATTCTCTCTATTTTGCCTAGTTATTCTCATTTCGCCAATCTATTACTACTTGTTCTATCGCTCCGGGAGCATAAACTATTTGAGTATTTAAACCATTTCTATATCCCATATAGCCCATATGATTGTCACCATATTTGGTTATTGTACATAAATAGTAATCAAATTGGGTTATCCCGGGTATTAATTTAAGGTTGACTTCTACATCGCATTGGTTGTCTTTGTTGGTGTCTACATCTGGTATAATACTTGATGAAACCAAATGTTCATCGAAGTTTGAAGGAGTATTGATAAAATCTTTTATTGGATTAGCTCCCATAGCGTCGTGCTGTTCAGAAAACTCATATGGACTAGGAAGATAGATGTAATAACAATATTGACAAAATGGGTTTAGGACATATTCACTAGTTAGCATGTTATCCTCTGGATTGTATAAATTATAGATCTGTCCTACTACTGCTTCTATTGCAATACCTGAGCAAGGTAAATAGGGATTAAAGAACTCACAATCTTCAGAATTTTTAGAAATCTGATAGTTATTTACAGCCGCTCCTAACAAATGAACTGTATGAAAAGTCTCTGACATGTTAGTCATGTTATTATCTCTTGAGCCCTCAAAAAGCCACTGAATAGCCGATAGAGTGACTCGGGAACCAAGCGAGTGTGCTACAATCCTCACTTTATCATCTGGACACTCTCCTTTATAGTCCGAGATGAATTTGCCCAAGATCGGGCCATTTTCATTTGCTATCTGTTTGGCTATATTCCATCCATGGAGGGACATTTCAGGATTATACTTGGAGAAAAAAGTGTTTGAATCCCAACTGAAACCTATTACAGGAACATTATAATCCTGTTCTAAAAGTGATTGAAAAACTCTATCTGTTTGTTCTTGAGCTTCTTGTTCATCAGCCCAAATACCATGAACGTATACAACTAATTCACCTGGACAATTATTAGCAACATTCAAAATTGACAAAGCAGAAGGCAATTCTACCGGTTGACGTTCGCTCCCACTGGTTGGATCAAATGTGCCGCGTGTAGAAGCCATGAATGGATAAGATTGTGCATGACCGTTTTGTATGGGATAGTTATCTGATATCACTATGACTGTTGACAATGTAAATAAAGATATTATAAAAATTACAGATCTGTTGAGATTGAGCTGATGTTTTATTAACACAACACTATTAAGTATATTATCATGACTATTGTAATTATTTGAGTTCTTTGTCACTACAATGCATATTCGATCAATATTTAATAAATCTTTCATGGTTGATAGGGGTGGAATATGTCCTTATTAGCAAATTACTGGACATAAAACAAATTTCATTATCATGAATGTTCTTTAATAGCCGCCATAGTATACCATCAAAAATACCTGTGCATTTTCCATCGCTTTGTAAAATATTGGAAGTTACTAATACCTTTTAATGATAGTTCTAAAAAATGAGAATAAGCATACTTGATATTCAACATCTACCATGGATAAATGTTGGGTTTATTAGTTGGTATGCACCCTAAAATATAGCCAAATTTGTTACTAATCCCCACACACCCAAACTAATTGATACTTAAGAGGATAACGATATTATGACCTTCAGTGATTTGAATATTCTTTTAAACGCGAATGTTTTATCAATTTAGATTTAGTGCATCCTTTAATCGTTTCTTTACAAGTGTATTCAGTCAAAGATAGATTTGTAAATTTAGTACAAAATTAAATTTTTCCCAATCTTATCTCGGATCAACATGTTATGTATTAAAATTGCCATAAACTGATACATATAAGAGCGGTAAACCTGTCAATAAAAAAATAAATCAGAATCTAGGGCTAATATAATTATTTGATTTTTACAACTATGGATAAATGCTATTGCATCATCCTTCTGTACGATTTAACGGTGTTGATACTGCCTCTGCATTTTCGTCATGATTATCCCTACCTTCACCTCCTTCAATTAAACTTTCAATTATTACTTGTGGAGGGTATTGTGGCAATTTGTCATTTGGATTCCAACTGATAATTAATTTTGCATAAGCATCTCCGAATAGCTCGTATAATTCTGTTAATTGTTGTGGAGTAAGGTTGGGATATCTTGCTTCTGCACCTTCTTCCTCTGTAAGAGGTGTCCAATTTGGTTTTTCTCTTTCAGGCAGTGAAGCATATTGCTCTGATGATATAATATATTCTATACCTATAAGACTAGCGTTTGTGGAGTTCCCATCAAAAAGTAAACAAGTGGCCATTATTCCGCCTGAATTACTGCTACAATAGAAATGAATATCCAATAGAGGGGCGTCGTAAACATGTTTCTTAGCTATTGAATATCCTTCTGGCCTGTTGAAGCTATCTAAAGGAGAAGATGTAGTTGTATTAACATTGGCAGTATTAGGGGAGGGTGTTTGTGCAAATATGGTTGTAGAAAATATGCTAATTCCTATCCCTGACAGGAAAAGTAACAAGATACATCCAATTCTCGCGGTACTCAAATGAATTGATATATTTTTAACCATTTTATATTGTTGCTAGATAAAAGCATATTATATAAAGTTTGAATCAAAAATATAAAACTGTTGATGGGCAGATTCTTAATTCAGATACAAAAATAAAATATCCCAATATCAAGAACATTGTTACTGCTTATTATTGACATTAACGCTAATTATCTAAGATGACCTAGGAACATAGAGTACCTTGACCATTTGATTTTATAAGTTCCTTGACCATCGTAACACAAGTTTATTTCACGTGTTCATAAAAATTAACAAGTATGTTATTTAAATGGCATTTATCTATACGGAGCATTTGAAAAACGCATTCGCATTTAGAGATGTCATACAAAATGTCTCAAATATGAGCTCTATCTATAGTCCAGCCATCTTGAATTTACTGTTATATAGGAAACTCACGGAAATAGATACTATACCTTAAAAGATAATATAAATCAAAATAAATTCCTAAAGATATTCAAATAGGAAATAGAAGAATTTATTTCTAAGCAAATACCTTATCAGGTATGACATTAAGTTTTAATTGTAAAGATAGTGGAGATCCTGTTTGCACTCACACTATGTATGGTGAAACAGAGCAAGAGCTACTTGAAAACGTAAAGAGACATGCTATAGAAGCTCATGGATTTACAGAAGAAATATTTAATGAAGAAGTTACAAAGAAAATGGATCATATCCGAAAGCTAATAAAGACGGTATAATCAATTCTTGACTACAACATTATCAGACATTAATCCACATAAATGAGTTATACATTCTTTTTTTAATATGGATAGTCAAAATCACACGAAATTACCTATACCATATTATTTTATGTCTAAATAAGATTTGAAAAAGGCAACTGTAGGAATAAAAATATTAAATTGTTTAGACGTTAACAACTGCCTTATTGTAGGATTAAAGGATTAGTCTAAAGACCTTTATTTTGAATTTGATTACCCTAGCCACTACAATCAATAATACAATGTTGATAAATTATTATGATGAAATTTCATATTTTTCCTACCAAATTAACTACCTTGTTTTATTAACTCGTTAGTATAGAAACATACGGAATCCACAAAGAACTAAAGTTCCGATTGCTATAGTTGTGAGCACAAATGAAAAGTAGGTTACCACAATTAGTATGTCAACTAGGTTAAAAAAATCCTATAAGAATTAACTATTCACGGAAGGGATTCATCAATAAAGCAAAAATTATGGTAAATAAATCCTTTTTCATGCCTGTCTGGTTTACGGATACTAGTTTATACCTAATGAAGATCTATTTTTTTATATTTATATATCAATCATAATAATATTCACTATTGCTTAATTTCTTATTTTACATAATATTATTTACTTTCCTAGTTGTTTTAGGAACATTCACCTTTTCAAACCAGGTTTGGGCAACTGCTTCAAACTCTGCTTCTGTAACCACTTCCTCAATAAATTTTAGTGGAATAGTGACAAAAGTCATCGATGGTGATACCCTTGATGTAATGACAAGTGAAGGAAATACAATAACAATAAGGCTTGCATTAATAGATGCACCAGAAAGAGATGAACCAGGATTTAGTGAAGCAAAAAATTTCATTACAGAACAGTGTTTGAATAAGAATGCAGAGGTAGATCCAGATAATAATCAAGGACTCACCTATGGTCGAACCGTTGCGGCCGTATATTGCGAAGGTGTTAACGTAAATGAATCAATACTTGATAATAATTTGGCTGATATTTATCAAAGTTTCTGCGGCATATCTGAATTTGCAGATACAAAATGGGCACAAGAACATGGTTGTTCAAACAATAGGAGTGATAACAGAGGCGACGAAAATGAAAAGGGAGATCTTGTAGAATCTGATAGCATCAATAACGATAATAGGGTTGATATTCTTGACACTAGCGGAGACCTAGATTGCAAGGATTTTGATGAGAAGAACATTCCTGTAGGAGACGATGATCCACATAATCTCGATGGAGATGGCGATGGTATAGGATGTGAAGGATAATAGTAAAGACAATACTAAAGATTCTGAATTCCAGGATGTAATGTATAAAACGTTTAAAAAAGTAGAGCAGTAAAGAATACGACGTTAACATTGGTTATGAATTTTTACTCACCTTGAACCTCAACTTTATAGACCGTAGACTCTATTCAATCCTGAACCGTATCCCCACGGCGGAGCACCATAGCATTTTGTGCTGTGGTTTTGCTTCTTTGCAATATAATTCTAAAGGTGATAGGATATTAGAGTATTGCAGTCAGTTAGCAAATTTAACATATTTTTTCTCTATTAGCAATGGGTCTAAAGAGTAG
>JAPSGR010000054.1 GCA_031177355.1 Candidatus Nitrosocosmicus sp.
CGAACCTGAACCATATCAATAAATCAAATTCTTTTTTATCTATTTATTAAATAGAGATGTTATAATCTAGCTTGTGAGATGAATCATATTAAACGTTCGTGGGATCAAATGGATTAAGTTGTAGAATTGTTATGACTGGAATATCTTAGGTATTTAATATATGCTCATTACTATATCTATTATCAATAGTCTGTATTTTTATATTATTTACAAATATGGGTTCAAGATCTCCTCCAACTCCTCGCTTTACACCTTCGACGTGGATTCGACTAGCGAGGCTTACTGGCGTATCTACTCATTCTTGCTTATTCCGTAATTCACTATGTATGAGTTTATTTATCCTTCAAAACTTTTCATTGTCTCATCAAGTACAACAACTGTAAAGCCTAAAGATCTTAAAAACAGACGTCATGATCATTAGGCAAAAATGCCCATCAAAAATAATTATAGTGGTCCGTCAGATAAATTTCTTGATTCAATTGCTATTTCTATGAATGAACAACAATTCTTTATTATAAGTATGAATTATCATGGTGATAGTGAAGAATTTTGTTTAATTGGAAAATAATCTTTATCCAATTTGCCATATTTATTCTGGCATTTGGTTCAATTAACATGGCAGGTACAATTAATGGTCAACATTTCATATCTGATGGTTCCGATAGACTGCATGAAATATCAATAGCTTCAAATCAATCAGATTCAGTAAACCATAACCTAACAAAGATGATGCAAAGAGGTAACATCGCTATGGGTTTTGATCAAACCAAAATATCTCACGAGTTCATGG
The DNA here is from genome assembly GCA_031177355.1 of Candidatus Nitrosocosmicus sp. Classification (GTDB taxonomy): domain Archaea; phylum Thermoproteota; class Nitrososphaeria; order Nitrososphaerales; family Nitrososphaeraceae; genus Nitrosocosmicus. Next base: position 791 of record JAPSGR010000054.1, read on the forward strand.
CCACAAAGGTGGGTGGACAAATAAAGATAACGGCATTAGATGATAAAGATCAACAGACTATCGATCAGATTCAGATTCATATAAGAGATATTCAGAACGACTTTGCAAAAGGAAACTTTACAAAGCCTTTTTATATTCATGCTGAATCTGTTCCAGGAACTGAAGATATGTCTCAAAATAAGGAACAAATACATTATCAAATTCAGGATTTAGATGATGGTGCAATACTAATATTGGTAACTAATAATACTTTACTTGCAAATTCAATAAATCAATTCATGAAGTATCAATCAACAGAACATATGGGCCACTGAAATGAAACTAAAACTGAACCCTTTTAAGTATTGATTTGTGTTAGATTCGTCCATGCTTGCAAATACTGAGTCAATGGGAGTCATGGTGGTCATGACGCTAACCCTTGGTATATAATATGTTAAATCAATCATGCTTAGATATTAATTTTGGTTGTCATAGATTAATCAAAAGCTACGGTACTAGGTTTTTTAATTAGTATATTCGATTTACTTGATTATTAATATTTTGTGCTTATACTAATATAATTTAGATACTGATATTCAAATTTTTTGTTATATTATTATCTCATAAAGGTCATTTTGAAGTATATGTTACACTAAGAATGTAAGCACATAAATGAAGTTTTAGGTTGATTGAATCCGTGATGTCCTCTAACAATATCGCAACTTCGGAAGATAAAAACAATATTCGTATTGTAATAGAAGTAAATGATCTCCACAAACAACATCCAGAAGAACCACAATACAAAGACCAGTATTCAATAGCTCGAAAGTTATATCAAGACCAGAATCTAATCGAATCTCAATCTATTATAGTCAGTAGAAAGAATCTTTTTCAAATAAAGGATAAAATAGATACTGTATTAAACGAATGTATGTAGGCAACAGTTTTACTTTAAGGTGATTTTTCTTTACTAATGTTATTAGAAACACTCACATACGATTCAACCGCGACTGCCTTTGATGGTTTGTCCTAATTAGGTTTTGACTAAATGTCCGCCAATTAGAATATTTCAAAAAAAGTATTTGTTATCATATTATCCAAATTTTTCATCTCTACTCTTCTATATACCTAACTCTATTATCCTGTAATCATTTTGTATTGTCAATACAAATCTCTAAGAGCTAAAGAAAAATTAAATCGCTAAAATAAAAATAAGAAACTGGTCTAAAAAAATTGTGCACTTAGACAGAGGCAGTTAAAGCAGCAGATTGTGTGTCGAAGAAGAGTGCGTTTGAAGCTGACAGGCATTCTTTATTACTACTGCCTTCTGACGCAAGAACTTGTGGAATTCCAGTTTTCACGTTATTTATTGCAGGTGTTGTTGCAATTACTGTAAATAGCATAACAGCTGCAAAAAGCGCAAATCCCAAAATCAGTGGGTTATTCATTAATACTTTATCTAAAATCTAATATTTAAATTATATTCGCAATGCTAATTACGAACTGAGTGTTATCGGTAGTTTATTTGTTTAAAATTACACACGTTCGTTGTTAAAATACCTTCACATCAATCGAGTTTGTGTTAGCAACAAATATTGTATGAAATTCTTGTCGCTTCTACTTTATATGCTACCGAAAGTGTATGCTCCTTATACTCCGGATAACAATAAAGATAATTAGTACAGGTCATGTTAGCATTTGTGATGAAACTTTTTAACAAACTCGTAACCTTGATGGCCATAGTCATATCCATGTCCACGATGTTATCCATTTATGCTTATTCTGGTCAATCGGCGTTGGCACAAACTGACGGAGCAGTAACAGGATTGAGTGCACCAAGTCAGGTACAGACTTTTAGGTCCGCATTTGATACATTTGTAAACTCAGAACCACTTGGCTATGGTGTTTATGACGAAAAAGATTCTAGTACTTTTAGTCCCGGTGAAGAAATTATCCTTTATATCGAACCTGTTGGCTTTGAGTATGGTACTTCTACCGATGAAGATGATGATTCGCTATACACAATAAACTTCTCAGCAGATTTTGTGATTTCAGATACTGACGGTAATGTCTTAACGGGACAACAGGGGCTTCCTGTTAGTGAAATTATATCTCATCATCAGAATAAAGAAGTATTTATTCCATTTACGATAACTCAGACAACACCCTTTCCTGTTGGCGATTATGTAATAACATATACTATCCACGATAGTAACTCAGGAAAGAGCTTTGATATAGTCAAGGAAATTACGATTGCAGAGGATTAGTCTTCTCTAATACCTTTTATTTTTAATTATATCCCTATTGTTCTGTTTATAATTTGGATAACAAATATCTCTATTACATAATGCTGCTTATATACACAAGTCTTTGAGATGTACTCTTTTTCTCTTTATGGGGAAAGTGGATGAGTTTGACATCAAAAGAACTACTTTCAGCTTGCAAAATAAGTCCTTCTCATTTCAATAGGGTTGAATGTCCGGTAACCTTAATGGTGTAGACAGCTATTGTGTTTTGCTTCCTTTCTTGAATATCCCAAAAAAAATTTCCTTTTACTATTCAATCAATAATGAAGCATATCAATCAACCTCTAATCATAATATTTTCAAAAATACTGACAGGATGATTATTAAGGTATCACAACCTTATAATGCGGGAGTTGACATGCTGTGATAGTTTTTGATATGAATATAATAACGAATAAAGAATACTACATTTTCCTATAAAGATTATATTATAAACCTTTATGTTACAAGATTGATAAGGGGTTAATCAACTTTAATACCTTAATTGATATCTTTACCTTTAAACCCTCTTAATTATTAGCTTCAAGTAGTCGACTTATTATTTTAAAGTAGTATCAATATATCTTGAAAGCTCGATATATGATTGCAATCGTCATTTTGATATCTTCTATTTACTTTCTATAACTTTAAATCATAATCCATCTTATTCCTAAAAGATAATGTTTCATTTGCCATAAGGACACTTTGTTTTTGTCTATATAAATTTGAATTTGATATTCCATAAAGGATTTATAATAAATTAAATGTTATATCATCAGAACCAATATGGTGAATAAAGAGCTGGAGATAACAAAAAGCTTAATGACCCATATTCATATCATATTAGGAACTGAACCTGCAAAAGAATATACTTTCAGCTCTTTAGAGGAACTCTACAATAAAATCTCTACTGCTATGGATACATCCCAAAGCAATGAAACTGGTTACTATGGCATGGAGTTGCTTGATTCATTTGATGATAGCATAATATGGATGAAGAAAAGAGGTATTGTTATTTTTGAAGATAATGAAAAAAGTAAATCTTCAGCGATCCGAATCGACAAGGATAAACTGATAAAATATATAATTGACCCTGAACTTTTTCAAAGTAAATTCGTCTAATGCTACATGTATTACTTTATAATTTTTGAGATTAAGCAATTGACTACCTTAGTCAATGTTACTTCCTAGAGACTACTTTATGTATTATTAACCAAGAAAATTGCCGATCTTTTAAGACGTATCAAGAGACTACATAGGATGAAAACATACATGATGCATAAGTTGATGAAAGATGAGGAGAAAATTCTCCGAATACCCTCATGTTTATTACTTTACTAACAGATCAATTGGTGCGTCTACATCTAAATAGTCGAAAAAATGGAAAACTTGTCTTTATAGAACCATATTCCAATTATAAGTAGTATGAGGAGCTTTTTGGTAACTAAGGAATATATTTAGATTGTAGGAGGGACAGCAAACCCCATAAACACCTACTTATAATTTGTTCTTTATGAAGTAGTGATATACATTATCTTTACTTAATTGACAATTTGATCGGATATTTCTACAAATATGGATACAACAAAGAGTATATCAAAAGAGATACGTGATAGAATTTGTGAAATAATTGTATATACTTTTTATAAAATGGAATATAATATGTTAATATGAGTGTTAGCACACCTGATGATTTCATAGCATGCAAAAGTTGTAATCATCCAAGATCTACCCATATTTCTGTAGGTATGGGAAATGCACCCCCTTTTTGTAGAGCAGCAGGGTGTAATTGCCCTAGTTTCACATAATTTTGGTAGTAAGAAAATACATCATTCTCACTATTTTTTTGTTGATTACCATTTTCTTGCGATAAATAATATAAATGTTAGAGTGAATTATGTCCTGACAATTAATTGTCAAAATAATTTATTGAGATTTGATAATCTTTATTATTCTTAAGAAAGCTAACTAACTATCTTAAATAAGTAGTAAATACCATGAATTTTGATCTGCATTATGAGTAAATTAATTACTGGATTTCTCTCAATATTCATAGTAGCAGGGATTATTGGGGTATACATCCCAAATGCAATGGCAACAATAATGGAATCACCCCTAGAATCGTGTGGAAATGAAGCAGCTGCTCAGGCAGGAAATAGTGATGCTGAACAAGGTGCAGATCAAGGACAAGCAGGCACAAATGATGCACAATCTGTTTCACCAGAATTTAACGCATTGAATGCAAATAATCTGGGATTCCAGAATCAACAAAACGGTCAATGCTTCCCTTTCATCGAACGACCGCCAGTTGGTGACTCAACAGCCCCAAGATAACAAACCAACTTTACCTTTTTTTCCTTGACTAAATAAATATCAGGAATTTTTATTGTTCTCAGAATAAATAATCTTAAAACATGACACTGTTAATCGAACTGTTATCATAACGCCAATAATTAAAACCATATTGATACTAGAATTGACAACATTGTCAGATTGAAGATAACGTCATTTTTGCAATCCCTTATCCTTACCGCGTCAATTATTATCTATTTGAGAATTTTTGTAGACTTGTAACTCTTTTTGTTATTTGGTAAGGATAGACGTGAGGCTAGGACCCTTAGATGATTGATGTGTTCAAGACCAGGCTATGTTTGTGAACAAAGTTGATGGTATATATCAATTCAAATGTCAAATCTCAAATCTCATAAAAACGCTAGAATAGTTGCGTTTATTTGGGTTGATAAATATTTTTAGTGTTTTTTATTTTATCCTTTGACTATTTTACATACAAGATAAATATCAATGGTATATAATCACAATGGAACTATTTGGTAGGCTGGAGTTATATTGTTATTTGCGAAAAATGCGGGTATATTTCAGCAGAGAAATTGCCCGAGGATAAAGCAAAAAAACTATTGCATGAACACGAAGAAAGTTCTGGGAACTGTACGACTGGTCATATAAAATTAATGAAAGTTAGAACCTAAATTGCGTTAACTACCCCAGCACTCTTATATAGCATTTTTACACACTCAGAATACGTTCTATATTTAAATTTTATCTCACCTATGGGGATATCGTTATCAAGACGATCTTTTGTTGTGTCAACCTTATATTTTTTGGATATATCGTCTAAGATTGTATTTAGTGTAGAGTTGGTGTAGGATTCGACTATCAGGCGGTTCATACTAAATTATTCTCTTCCTAGTATTTATTCTTCTATATATTTACTCCAGTAGTATTATATATTATGCAATAATACTACATTTGAACTAAAACTATGATCATCTATAAAAATTTCTGTTTCTTTCTTTGATTGACAAATTGCCATTATCAATTTATAACTACACGATTTGTGAAAAGTGTTTGAAAGGAATAGTTTTTTTGTTTGTCTACGATTCTCCCTTTCAAGTCATTTAATGTCTTGACACTCGAACTAATTCCTTGCTAAACGTATATACCTACTCTCCTATAGTTACATCTAACTTTGCCATTAGTGTAATCTAGATCTAATTTTTTTCCAACCGACACTTTGAGACTGTTCTTCTTAGTTTATCTATTATTAAATAACTCGAATTAGGTAAAATGTTCATATAACTAATTGAGGAGGAAACACAAGATTGTTACTTATATTCCATCGTAACTTCATTTATTTATATAAATTTTGATCCTAGTTATTTTGTTATTATCAGTCTGTCAGGAGGATTAGTTACAACCCTCTTTAAGACCTTTAAAATTCCTTCCTGGAAAAAAATGGGGATTAAATGGAATTTTAGAATGACATGAGAACCAAATTCTTTATCGTAAACTCTCCAAGGATAAAAAAGATGTGTTGAACTTTTGGAATTTTTATTTTAGATTTTATAAACGGAGGGTTAGGTGGATTTGGTTTCTACCTTTTACTATATCTTATCCCTCTACTGCTTTCAAATTTAATCATTATCGGGTAAATTATGGTTTGATTATGTGAATTTTAAAATTGCTTCCATTCATAAGCCAGTTACTGGCATAGATCCATTCTATCATTCAAAAGGTAAAGGTCCACTCATTGTAAGTTTGATAGGTCATTTAATTTATGGATTTATGATTTCATTGTTTGCATTTCTAACATACTAATTCTTTAATCTTTCAAAAGCTCGTATGTAACCATAAATGTTAATATCGATATCATGATGATGGATGCCGGAAAAGAGCGGATTTAACGTTTTTTTGATCATAAAAAAACTTGATTTCTCTAGCATACAAATTATATAACGTGAATCTAAAGGTTAAAGATATTTCTTTAAATCTATGTTTTCAGCATCCGGGATTCTGGCAATCTCAAACCTCTCCTTATCTTTTAAGAATGATACGGTCGCATCTATACCCAATTTTGTTGTTAAAAGGTTTGTCTGATCACTTGAAGGGTCCAAGCTTGAGCCTTTTGAGTTGGTGATAATGACGTAGTCTTTGTCTGCCTGAGTTCTAGTAGAAATTGCATACTCCACCTCGATTGGATTTTGTGGGTCTATATCTTCATCAACTATTACCGCCGATTTCAAAGAGGGATGTGCCGCAAAAGCAGTTAAAATAGCATTCTTTGGTTCGCCTTCCAATCTTTTCTTTATTTGTATTACCGCCGTCAACCAATTGCTTCCGCCATCGGTCAAATGCACGGCTTTTGTGGTGGGAACACTATTCTTGACATAATTGAAAATCTTATTTTCGATGGGCAAACCCATTAACAACCTATGTTCTGCATAGCCTGGCAATATATCATAATAAATAGGATTGTCTCTGTACCATATCTTATTAATTTCAAAAATAGGTTGCTTTCTCTTAAAGTCATATGTTCTGAGCATTTCAACCATCCATTCTTCTGAAACTTCATCATAAAGTATTTTACCCTCTATTACAACTTCACTTTTTTGTGGTATCCTTAGATCAGAGTAACTACTCTTTGTAAGTTGTAAATTGCCATCTAAAAGATAATTGGCTATTGAAATTTCATCAATTCCATAAGCAGCCTGATAAGCAGCTGCAATATTGATAGCGGGATGCACACCAACCACGACGCTAATTTTCAGGTCTTCCTTATGCTCTTTAGCATATGTGAAGCATTTATGAAGATGCCTTCCTTCTACCATTCTAATAACCATCTGACTACTATTGAGTAATAGCATTCTATGAACGGAAGAATTTTGATTTTCGTTCTCTTGGTCTTTCACATATACCGTTGAGGAAGTTATAAACGGACCAGCATCTTTCTCAAAATGGCTCACAATTGGTAAATCATACAAATTTTTCATACTATTACCATAAAAAGGTGCGTCTGTAGAAACCTCTTTAGGATAGTACTCAGTTCCTATATTTGATAATTGAAATAATTTGGTTTGTGGATTTGTTGGGTCTATTGCTAGAAAAAATCGTTCCCTTGTGCCAAGCATATTACAAACAACTCTGAATTTTGATTCATCAACATTGGTAAAGATTAACGCCTGTTTTCCATCAAACTTGCTTACTATGGCTGCAAGTTCAAACTTCTTTTTTACTTTCTTATTAATAGTCACTAATTCTTCCTTTTCTTCGAGAATTTGTAAAAAACTTCTTAAATCGCTTTCTACGCCATGATTACCTTGCTTTATACTTTGTAATTCTTTATTGCTCTTGACTGAAGGAGAAGAAGAATAAGTTGATTGTGATTCAGTTTTGGAAGGTATATTATTTACATTTCCTTTTAAAGCTCTATTATTATTAAACCCTGTTTTTTTTCCAGACATTTACTTTTCCTCTATCATTGAAAGTATCTTTTCATTGATTATTTTCATGTCGTCTAAATGTAATTTATTTTTTTTGTGTAGGCATATAATACATATACCGTTTTTCATCAAAGAAATTCTTGTAGATAATGTATCAATAAATAACTGATCTGTTTTGTCTGGAATTACTCTTGCTGTGTTTGATTTATTTGTCACGGACAATGAAACTGAAATCGATCCTATTTTTGATTCATTTTCGGATATGGAAATGAAAAAACCGTTATCATAAGTTAGAATGTTGACGATAAACTTTCTGCCTAACGTATTAGAAAAAATCTCTATTGGGTTATTGGTTTGCATTATTTACATTCAGAGATAACATACTATTGTTAAATCTTTCCACTATTTTGTTTTCGATTATACATCTATATTATTCGGATACCTCGTAATATTATTAAATAAATGAAAAATTTGCAAGTAGATGATATTACATATAAAAGACTACAATCATTGCTCGGTGAGTATATCTCTATCAAACAACAAGATTTAGATATTAATGATCTGTTAAATGAGTTAATTGATAATTACCAGGAATCCGTGTGGGGCACACTTGGAGCAGGCGCAGGAGGGGGATAACTAATCAATCAAATAAACAATTACCCCCCCCAATCCTTTCGCATATGTATGCACTAACCAACAAATTAATGACTAAAATATAGTCTTGAGCTTTATTGTTGTAGTTTGCTTATATCTCATATTTCAGACGTTCATTTAGGATATGCTCAATTTAACCTCCAGGAAAGAGAGGAGGACTTGTATGAAGTCTTTGAGGAGTCGATCGAAAAGTCTATAAACGAACATGTTAAGGCTGTAATCCTGGCTGGGGATATATTTCATAATCCCAAACCCAATGGGGCTTCAATTGTAAGGTTGGCTCGAGAACTAAAAAAACTGAAAGAGAAATCTATTTCTGTCTTTTTTATATTAGGCGAGCACGATATAAGCCGATCCAATGATGTTCCATTCCCCTATTTATTTCACAACCTAGGACTAGCAAGAAGATTAAAGCCGGATTCTCCGATCAAAATCGATGATGTGTTAATTTACGGTTTCAATAAAGAACGAAGATCAAACATTGACAATGGATTGATAAAACCATTCAAAATGTTAGAATCTACTGTAAAAAGTGATGAACTGAAATACTCGATTGAAAGTAAAAAGCTCAAAAAGATTTTGGTACTCCATCAGGGATTAAACGATTTTAATAAATTTGCAGGAGAAATATCCTCAAGTGATCTACCTGTCGGTTTTGATTATTACGCCATGGGTCACTATCATGACCATATTGAAAAATGTTTTTCTAATATTAATAACGGATTGGTTGCATATCCGGGATCAATTGATTTAGGTCATAATGAACCAATATCTAAAGTAGAAAAAGGATTCTTAATCGTTGATATTTCGGATAATTCAACAACAGTCCATACCCATTGGATTAAATTGGATAAAAGGCGTCCTCAACTACCGTATCATGTAGATTATCACGATTTAGGTGACCGGCTAAGCTATATTATTCAAGAATGTCAAAGTTACTCCAAAAAGCCCATAATCGATATTCAGATATCAGGTACCAAAATTGACCAAAAAATTATTTCTAGGCAGTTACTACGGTTAGCAAATTCAACATTGTATTATAATTGGAATATTACAGAAGGGGAGTTGTCCGATGTTTCTGGTTACTCCTATGATGGAGCTGAAGGATTTGACATGGATAAAGAGATGTCAAAATTAATCCAAAAGTCACTAGATTCTAAACCTCTATCCGACTTGTCTTTGGATCTAATCCAATCGTTTAATGATGATTCGGATTCTAGTTCAAATGAGTTACTTGACAAGAATAAAAGAAAACAAATAGCCAATTTCCTGTGGAAATTTTATGAAAACAATAAATCATTATATATGAACCAAAATTTAGATAACAGCACATCACAATCAAAGATACCAGTGAGCAAGAAGGATAGTAAAGGAGAAATACATTGATAAAAAAAATCAAGTTAAATAATTTTTTATCTCATTCGAATACTTCGCTGGATTTTCATCCTGGAATAACAGTCTTTGTTGGACATAATGGTTCAGGCAAATCCAGTATAATTGACTCTATAACGTTTGCTCTTTTTGATGAACATACGCGTAAATCAAACAAGAATCTATTAACAAGAGGAATAGAGGGGAGTATCAATAATGAAACTGGC
>JAPSGR010000055.1 GCA_031177355.1 Candidatus Nitrosocosmicus sp.
GGATATTGATATAAAAATAGTTGGTGGTGATAGAATGCCTCTATCTGAAATAGTCAATAGGTATGAACCAGAAGCGCGAGTTACTCGCATAGCGGATATGATGTCTCCACATTAGTTTTATATCGCTGGAGTGAAAGAGAAAGGAGGAGTGAAATTAGTGTACAGATTAGAGTTTAAAAACATTTAGGCTCATTACTGTTACTGTGATACATTAAACACATAAAGGACAAGTAATTCTTTTTCATTGCCGTGAAAATAATGTTTAGTATTAGAAGGAACGAAAATACAAGAGCCTTTTTCAATTCGGTAATCTTTCTGTTGCATTTTAATAAATCCATCTCCTTCTATAACAAAGTATAACTCATCTGCACTATGGGGACTCTGAACATCCTCCTGGCCCGGTAGTAAACGCAAAATACCTGCTTCAAAACTATCATTGTGCAAAAAATCTAAAAAGTAAGCAGAAGAATCATTTTTTTTAGACAATTCTGATACGACTTTGTTTGTGTCAAATACTTCTTGCATGTTGTTTGTATTTAGACGTTAGATTAGTATTTTATGGTAGCCTTGTCTTATTGCTCAAGTTATTTTTTAATAAGAAGTATTTTAACGCAGGTGTTAAAGGTTGGTCGCCAATTTTAGACTTTGGTCAATCCAATTGTAATTCTAGTACTGTTATTACCATTACTCTTATTGCTGCATATTTATCTGAATTTCTCCAGAGAAGAATTTATTATGCCGTTTTAAAGTGTTTAAAAGAATTCAATGTTAATAAACAATAGCACGGTAATCATATGTGACTGCTGCTTTGTTCAGAGACCGTGAACATGCTGGATTAGAGCTTGCAAAAAAGCTTTTAGACTACTTAAAAAAGTATCAAATACCGTCGTATATGCCTGCAGACTTGCTTGTGGCTGCTATCCCACGGGGTGGTGTTATACTAGGGGATATTATTGCTGAAAAATTAAATTGTAAACTCGATGTTATTATATCTAGAAAAATTAGGTCCGAATTTAATGAGGAATTTGCGCTGGGCGCTGTGATGCCTGATGGGGATTATTTTGTTAACGAAGGGTATGCTGATATGTTTCATCTTAGAGAAGAGTATTTAAAAAAAGAAGTTGAATTCCAACGAAAGGAAATTAGTCGAAGGTTGTTAAAGTTTAGGGGCAAGGTTTCATACGAGAGTGAATTCTATAATAAAGTTGTAATTTTAGTTGACGATGGTATTGCTACAGGCGCAACCATAATTGCTTCGGCAAGATGGATAAAGAATAATCTCAAATGTAAGTCCCTTATCGTAGCAGTGCCAGTTGCTCCAGCAAATGATAAGACCATAACTATTCTAGAAAAAATTGCAGACCGGGTTTTAATACTTCGTTCAGAGATAATGTTTTCAGCTGTTGGTCAATTCTATCAGAGCTTTGACCAGGTAAGTGATGAGGAAGTAAAAAGGATTATGGAAAAATACGGTTATAACTGAAACTTGTATCATATTTAGATTTAGATTCTTTTGACATTAAAGTCTGACCATCCGACTTCTTTTGGGATTTTGTATTCTGACTCTAACCAAATTAACATTTCAAATCCCTAAACCATTGTGATATTATTGGTTCAAAATTTATACAGCTTTTATTGTCCAGAGTTGCTAGGTTCGCATCTACCAGTTGTTCATTGATACTCTTTGTAGTGTTGATATCTGAAATACTACTGGATTGACAAAAAACAATCCCCTTTATTTTGGATAAATTTTCTGAACTCGAATGAGAAAGGATATATGGAGAATTAAATTCGGGCATTACCACAACTGGGGAGCGAATAGGACATACTACTGACATAAAATGAGTAGCATCTTGGCTTTTAATCTCATCCGTTATGTTTAAATTGACAAGTGCTAGTTCAACTAAAAGGGTATTGTTCACACCTACTGTATGGTTATTATTAACGTCTGAAATTTTTCCAATAATTAGTTCTGAATGTCCTTTGAAAGGCGGAAGAATATTGGCCCAAATGGTCGTTGGTGAGTAGTTTGAGAAACCAATGGATGTGAGTAAGATAATTAGCGAAAAAAATACCAGTATGATGAACTTTTGAACTAACATGGTTTTCATTTGAGATCTAATATTTGTTTAAGAAAAAAGGCTAATTTGTTTAAAGTCTTTTAACATGACTAAAAAAAGGAGAGAATTTGGTTAATATTAGTTCTTTAAATTAGAACTCAGAAATTCTATAGTCTTTTGCCAAGCATCTTTTAATTCATTAGGTGCAAAACTCTCTCCAGTTGGATTGGCAAAGGCATGACCTACTCCCTCATAGATGTAGATGCTATTAGTAATGTTGTTTGCGTTTAATGCTTCTTCAAAATCTCTGACTTCTGAAACAGGTATGGATTGATCTTCACTACCAAATATTCCTAATACTGGGCCCTTTATCTTTGCTAATTGTTGTGGGTCAGTTACCAAATTTCCATAGTAAAGCACAGTTGCAGCCATTGGATCCTCGGGATTTGCATTTAGTGCAAGCTGTAATGCTTGGCCTCCACCAAAACACCATCCAACAGAGGCAATTTTTGAAGGGTCTACATTAGGCAGAGATTTCAAATAATCAACCGCCGCTAGCATATTTGAGTTTGACTCATTTTGATTGTCTCTTACAGCACTAACAAGACTCATTGCTTGATCAGGCGAAGTAGCTACCTTTCCATTGTATAAATCGACTGCTAAAACTGCATAGCCTTCATTTGCAAGTTCATCTGCCATGTTTTTGATATGATCATCTAACCCCCACCATTCATGAATTACAACTATGCCGGGTAGATTAGGACCTGTATCATTACCTTGAGATGAGGTATTTTGTGGATAAACGAGGTATCCACTTGTATTTTGATAGTAAACGACATCTTCTTTATACAGCGGTATAGAATTGTTAGATAGGGATAAGGTTCCATTTGAAGACACAATATTGGTAGCATCAGTATCGTTATTTGTCAATGTAATAAGTTCAGAGGCACTACCACTACTAGTACTACTACTGCTGTTTTGTGCATTTACAAAGTTAATAGTGGGTAAAATGATTGCGGTTAATGCTAGAAGTGAAAGGCCTATAACAATTAGATTATACCTTAAAGGTTGAGTAACCATTGAGTTAAACTGGTCATCGAATTATTTTAATATTTTTAATATAACACTATATACGTAAAATTATCCTTTTTCTTTTTAGTGCAGAATTTGTTGATGAGTGATCTCGTAGCCTTAGTCAAACAGAAAAAGAAAAATGTAATATTCTTATATGGAATATATTGATTCTAAATAAATTCTAAATGTCTTACTAGTTGGGACATAATTTAGCGATGCTATGAATATTTAATATATGAATCGTTACTCACAAGAACGCTTTACATAGATAAACTCTTTAATATCATCAGTTAAACTGGATTTAATATTGCAATTGAGTAGGATTGTTTTACAGGCAGCTAAATTCGACGGCAAGGGAAATATAGCTAATTCGTTGTCGCAATCTGCAGAAGAATTAAAAAAAGAGGGAGCGACCTCATTTCGATATTTTGGTATTTAGATATGAATCACACACTTCAAACAAAAAATGCCAATACAAATATTCCATTATTGTTAGCTGGGCCTATAATTCGAAGGATAGATAAATTAAAGGTCTGTATCTGGATCGCCACTAGTAAGAACGTACAGGCTCGGGTAAAGATATTTCGTATTGAAGGGCCTTTAGAAAGAAAAGAAAACGAAATGGCGTTGAACAAAATAAAAAATAGTGAGAATAATAGGGAGCCTTTTCAACATAATTTTAAATTAATAGGGGAAGGCGTCAACAATCCATTAGAGCTTGGAGACAATTTGTTTATTAATTTGGTTATGGCAAAACCTTTGAATGAAAATAAGTTTGATGATGTTTTACAACAAAACAAAAGCCCGTTAGAATTTCCTCTGAATGAATTGCTTGCTTACGATGTGGAATTAGAACTAAAAACAGAAACAGGCACGAGTGAAATAGTTACTCTGAAGGATTTGGACTTGTTGTCTGGCAAGGACAGCATACTTTACCAACCATATGAACAGACTGTTCAGAATCATACTTTTAAAGATGATATTAAAGATAACCGTCAACAAAAATATCCAAATTTACCAATGTTTTTTATTCCAGATGCAAATACCACATTAAACATATTATATGGCTCCTGCAGAAAACTGCATGGAGACGATGTAGATAGTCTCATAATTGGAGATAAGTTAATGCAGAATAGTTTTTTTGACTTGGGTAAAAGACCAAGCGCTCTTTTTCTAATAGGAGACCAAATATATGCCGATGAGGTTGCTGGACCTTTAATAACATATATTTCAAAATTTTCGACCCAACTTTTAGGTTGGGAAGAAACCATTGATGGATTAGACAAAATACCCTGTGATTTAAAGGTTGGGGAACGCAAGGAAATAGTCAGTAAGGCTGCTAGATTTACATCGGAATCTTCAGAAAATCATTTGCTTAGCTTTGGTGAGTTTGCAGCAATGTACATAGTCGCTTGGAATCGATTAAGCTGGCCAGAACATTTTGATCCACCACCAAAGGATAATAATGGTACTTCATATAATTTACAAAATTATATAAATGAATTAAAAGAATTGGAGGAGAGTCGAAGAAACTTAATCGGAATACGAAGACTTTTAGCTAATATCCCTAGTTATATGATATGTGATGACCATGAAATTACTGACGACTGGAACATAAATAAAAGATGGCACGATGATGTAAATCAGAGCGAAGTAGGCAAACAAATAATTTCAAACGGATTGTTAGCTTATTGGGCTTTTCAATCTTGGGGAAACGACCCTGAATCATTTGACAGAGATTTTATCTCAAAGATAAAAAATTATCTCGATTCAAAAAAACAACAAAGCATAAAACCCTCTTTATCTGTCAAAACCACTTTTGATTCCATATCTACTCCTACCTCACTAAATGATACTATACTTAGTTCTGAAAATATAAAAGAATTCGAAAATCAGGTTCTTCTTGGTAAAAATTGGACCTATGTTGCTCCAACATATCCTTTGACAGTATTTTTAGATTGTCGTACTCAGAGAACGTTTATTGATAAGGAAGGCCCTCCATTTTTGCTTAGCGATACCGCATTAGATCAAATAAAAATTGAACTAAATAGACACGGCTACCAGAATGGCGAGCCGCTTATCATTGTGTCCCCAACACCAGTCTTTGGTTTTGAACTTGCTGAAAGTGTTCAGCGATTTTTAACAACTATATCGGGTTCATATAAGTGGGATTTGGAAACGTGGAGGGCTAATGAACAAGGATTTATAAGATTTTTAATGTACATAGTTAAAAACTTTGAACCCTCTTATTGTATCTTTTTGTCTGGTGACGTTCATTATGCATTTACTATGAAGGCCAATGTAGACCATATTAAGACTATTAATGATGAGAACAAAGATAAAAAGGTTGACGCTGATCATCAATTTGATTATACTCTCCCAATTGCTCAGCTGACTAGCAGTCCTTTTAGAAGTAACAAACTGAAAAATAGGATTGTTGCTATTTTGATTCTAAACTTGTTTCACAAATTAATTGTTTCAAAGAAAAAAATTTTCCGATTCAGTTTCAGAAAAAAGTATAGAGATAGTAGCAGCACACATATGAATTATGATTATTATAGAGGTTTTCAAATCCATAGTGAACACAAAGAAAAAGATTCAAATAGCATAAATCATTATGTAGAAAATCAAAAAAAGATTCATTTTTCTAAATATGAACCGGATCAATCAATTTTAGACAAAATAAAAATTATTTCCTCTAACTTAATGACTAGGTATTTTCAAAAAAACCAAGATAAAAAAATTCAAAAGGATTTTCTTCCCTGGGCGGAGCATAGATTGCTTATAAAGCCCAAGGGTCTTGGCACTTTACCTGTACTGCCGAAAAATAATATGGGATATGTTTATCTAGATCTGTACTCAAAGACCGTTAAACACACATTATTTTATCTAGATAAGGACAACGTTAAGCGTATTGAGGCATCCATAAGTTTTGACTGACGATCCAGTACGTTGACTGCTTTCAACATAAAGCAAAAATATAGATACTATGAGAACCTATATTTAATTATGCAAATCTCACAAGAAATGATAAAGGCCATAAATGAACAAATTTCCCACGAGGCCTCTTCTGCAAATGCTTACATAGCAATTGGTTCTTGGTGCGAACGAACCGGCTATGATGGAAGTGCTAGCTTTTTCCTTGAACAGGCTGCAGAGGAAAAGGAGCACATGTTGAAATTCATTCATTACTTAAACAATGCCGGATATGAGGCTATAATTCCTGCTATTGAAAAACCTCCTGGTAGTTTTGAATCCCTTGAAGCCTCTTTTCGATTTGGGCTAGACAGTGAACGTAAAGTTACTAAAGAAATTTATGAACTTGTAGATATAGCTGCTAAAGAAAAAGACTATTCAACATATACCTTTTTGCAATGGTTTGTAACTGAACAAACAGAGGAAGAGACCCTATTTCAAACAATTCTGCAGAAATTTGAGTTACTTGGAAGAGATAAACTAGCAATTTATCAAGTCGATCAATCCTTATCTTCAATTAGGTCTAAAGTAGGTGGTATGCAACAAAACTAAATAATATTATTTTCTGATAGGTAGGACTATTTGTTAAAATCTTTTAGATCCATACTTGCATTCAGGTCTTGTCCTAATTTATCCTATTTTTTTAAATAGAACATTATTTATTTGACTTCTTTTAGTGATTATTATAGTTTTTAATAATTAGATTTACAGAAATGGGCAAATAGCTCAAAACATGCATCATTTTTCATGTATATATTCTTCGACTTGTTTAGGAAGGTTGAGTGAATTAAAAATTTGTGACCCAATATAATTTAAAGGCGAAACTAATTCTAAATAGCGATTTTCAATTTCATTCTTTGTGTTGTCAGAGCCAATTATTTGTATTTTTAGACTTTGAAAATTTTGATAACTGTTGGTTTATCTGCAGATTTATATATTTAATTTCTTTAAAATTTGTTGTAGGTACTTTCCAATAGTCTATTGGACTTGGATTATTAGTTGGGTTACTGTGGCTCTTACTAATGTTAAGGATCAAATAGAAAATCACCATTCTTAAATTCTGTCACAGGGCGATTTATGCCAACTTCTATTAATTATTTACACCGTTACTAGAGAGGTAATTAAAATAGGATTAAAATACGTTGTAACTGTAAATAATATTTGTGTGTAACATGGCAGTATAGTCCATTTAAATCATTTTTTTGCATCCATACGGAAAAAATATGCCGGAGAATTAAAGGCTGAAGACAATATCCTCTTTATTCATTGAAATTATAAAGTACACTAAATAATGAGGTCATAAGATTTTTAATATTTAATAAATGTAGTATAGTAAATACACAAGTAAATTATTTAAAAAGAATTGACTAACTAATAGTTTCTATAGATTTTTTCCGTCGTTATAAATAGAATCATTGAATGGTATTGATGACGCTTCTTGCAAAAAATCTTGGTATTAATTCAATTAATCGCAATTATCTTCATTATTAATTCCATTGAGAACAATGATTCTTTTGGCTTTTCCATGACTGAAGAGATGGATTATTCTCTTCCTTTTGATTTTTCCTCTTCCATCCCAAATATCATTGACGACGATGATCAAGCAAAAGTAGACAAGAATATTCATCCTAACATAGGTGATACAAAAACCGATCCCAATTTTGAAGAATATACTGAGAGGTATAATAATGAAAGTAAAGAGGGAGACTACACCATTAGCTATACCTATGATCAAGATATGTTGGACGAGAAGAATTCTGATAATTATAACAAATATGCATCAAAGGAACGTGTAAATAACATGAGTAAAGATTTCGAAATGGAAAAAGTAAAAAAAACAGATACGATTACAATTGACGATGGAATTGGTAAAGAAAACGAAAAAATAGCAATAATTAATTTTGATGATAATTGGTTAAGCCAATACGAAAATGCAAAGCCTATATTGGATAACTATCAGTTTAAGGCTACGTTTTATATCGTATGTGATTATATAGACGGAAAAAACAGAATGACTTGGCAGCAGATTAAGAGTTTGCAACAGGATGGTCATGAAATTGGCTCTCATACAATGAATCATGAGAATTTAGACGAGATCTCAATAGATGCTAGATATGGCGAAATTGTTGAGTCAAAAAAGTGTATTGAAGATAAAGGTATTAGGGTCAATAGTTTTTCATACCCTTTCAATTCCGGTGATAGCAATCAAGAAATCTTAGAGTTGGTTGCAAATAACTACGATTTTGCTAGAACAGCGGGTGGAAATAGTGATGCTGACAACGATGGAAAACATGAAGACTATGAACGATTCACCATAATAGGTTGGAGCCATGATGCCGAAAGAAAAAAACACAATTATTCCGACCTCCAAATGCTTGATACATTTAAAGATTATATCGGCAAGTTTGATAACGAAGATAAAAGTGGTACTGGCAACATACCAATAATCATTTATCATAATATCGATGATGAGAAAGGAACATATAATACAAGTTTAGATTTATTTAATTCTGAAATGCAGTATTTATATGAAAATGGTTTCAAAGTAGTAACAATGAATGAAGTCTTTGGTCATAATAGCTATGAATAATCGCTTCAAAGTTAATTTATAGGAAAATGATCCAACCAAATAGAAGTGATAGGCCTTTGTAATTGGATCCGTTATAAAATGCATTTTTGATTATAAAGTCATGTAGTCGTTTGTCTTATTTACTAAATTCATAAGGGCCACTTCAGGATCTATACTTTTAGATAGAGATGTTAAAATTGTGCTTCTAAAATTTTTTGAAACTGTTACCCATTATAGTAGCCTTGGTAACAAAATCATCTAAATTTCCCTGATTAAGTATCTAAAATCAATTAATTTTGGACAGAAGAACTAAAAGAGGATCCTAAGCATTTCTATAAAGTCATAATAAAAAAGGAGACAGTGTCTAAAGAAACCAAAAAAATATTGTTTCTATTGGTCTGTCAAACTAGTGTTTTCTTGGGTTAGAGTTTGTTGTTGAGCTAATTGCACCTGGTTTTGTGCTCTTTGAAGCTGTTCTCCT
The DNA here is from genome assembly GCA_031177355.1 of Candidatus Nitrosocosmicus sp. Taxonomy (GTDB): domain Archaea; phylum Thermoproteota; class Nitrososphaeria; order Nitrososphaerales; family Nitrososphaeraceae; genus Nitrosocosmicus. The sequence continues at coordinate 9,161 of JAPSGR010000055.1, forward strand.
GCGAATGGGGAAGGCTGTTGACTTGCTTCTGGCAGAGACTCATTTCCCTGAGTTGATTGGATTTGTTGTTGAGCTAATTGCACCTGGTTTTGTGCTCTTTGAAGCTGTTCTCCTGCGAATGGGGAAGGCTGTTGACTTGCTTCTGGCAGAGACTCGTTTCCTTGCTGAGCACTTGTATTACTACTTAGAGGAATCAAAACCGCCATTAAACTAAAAGTTAACATTATGGCGAGAACACTTTTTGTCTTGTTCATTAATAATGAATGACTAACAATGTTTTTATAATTATAAGGATGTGTAAATCCTTAAAAAACGCTTTTAGTTTAATAGGCAAACTTTACGACAAGGATTGTGCACTAGATTCTTAGTTTAGTTTCCTACTTGTCAAATATATGATTTGTTGCTAGGACATATTCCCAACCCTTTCAGTCATGCTGGAATGAATGCCTTGCCGGACCCCTTGACCGATACGATGAATCCTTTGCATTACACCTTAGCATTCGAGATATTCTCAATCAATATTTATCAAAAAAAAAATTAGGACCATTACTGTTTCTTTATGCTATAAAATAATTAAACTATTATTATAGAAAATAATAATTCTACTGATGTCATTCTCATTGAATTACTCATATTTTGTTTTTTCGTCAACCACACTCCTACTAATGGCGTTTTTTATTTCTTACAACTATGATCTGAGCCAATATTCTTTTTCGCAACCCTCGCAGTCAATTGCTAATAGTAATACCTTTGATATTAATAGCATAAGTAATAACGAGCGTGACTCGGTATACCCCCAAACAGAATCAGCTGGAAATAACGTGTATGTAGTTTGGCAAGATAATTTATTTGGGCATAATCGTATAAATTACGACATACTATTAAAGACAAGTTTAGACGGTGGCAAGACCTTTGGCGAAGTCGTAAATCTGAGCAATAATACTGGATTTTCAGAACACCCTCAAATGGCTGTAAACGGAAGTAATGTTCACATCGTATGGGCAGATAACACCAAATTAAATAGAGATATCTATATTATTTCAAGCTCAGACGGTGGCAAGACCTTTGGCGAAGTCGTAAATCTGAGCAATAATACGGCTGATTCCTACAATCAAGAGATTTCAGTATCTGGAAATAACGTGTATGTTACATGGCTTGATTCTCAAAAGAACATACAAGGCAATAGCAATATTTCATTTATTTCAAGCTCAGACGGTGGCAAGACCTTTGGCGATATGCAAAGCCTGAGCAGTACTGCCACAAAAGCTTCTTTTCCTAAAATTTCTTCTTTTGAGAATAATGTGTATATAGGATGGAATGTGGATAATCCAAGACAGCCATCTACTATTGAAAACGGTCAAAACGGCGATAATGTCGCTGATAATGAGGTGATTCAAGAAGGAGTTTACTTTGTAAAAAGTGCAGATGCTGGTGCTACTTTTGACGAAGTAATGCGAATAAATTCTGATGAAGAGCCTGGCGAGTTACAGATAGCTGCTAATAACAATAATGTTTATGCACTGTGGGGTGCTCCAGACCCTTCAACCACTCGGGAATATGAAAGAGACAATGAATTAGAAAATCAAGGGGTCGACCCTGAACGAGAAGAGAGTGACGTCGATACCACAGCCGAGAGCGAGGGCGAAGGCGATGGCGTCTACTTTGTAAAAAGTACAGATAATGGCGACTCTTTTACAGAACCTTCTTTCATTAATGCAGAATTTCAGAATCCTCTGAATGTCGAAATAATAGAACATATGGGCGAATTATTTATGACAATACAGGCTACTCCTATAGAGAACACTTTA